>CAZGHV010000009.1:0-15312 GCA_964525705.1 uncultured Candidatus Saccharibacteria bacterium
GTTTTGACAGTGGACAAAAGTGTACTTATTGAAGCTGGTTTGTATGTGGGGATGGAGGTAACTAGTGAAGAGCTTAGCCAATTACAGTGCATCGATGTGCAGAAGTGGTTACAACATAAGCTGCAAGGGTATTGGCAGATAAGGCCTCGGAGCGTGATGGAGCTGCGTAAATACGCAGAAAAATTGTTAGTGCGCAAGCTGGGCGAAATAGACAGTCGCATGCTGGAAGATATCTTGCTTCAGCTGGCAGATTTAGGCCTCTCCGAAGTTAATTTCGTGAAATGGTATACAGAGGAGCGCATGAGGCAAAAAAAATATGGACAAAGAAAGGTTATCGCCGATCTAGTCCAAAAGGGTGTTCCCAGCCGACTAGCAAATGAGGTCGTGACAACCATGATGGCAAATGAACAAGCCCAAATTAAGTCGGAGCTGCTGCGTTCTCGGTTTGGTGCCGAAGAATTACGTGAAATAAAGGATATAAAGCAGCGGGCAAGAGCAATGCGTTGGCTTGCTAGTAGAGGCTTTTAGCTGCCAGAAGCGTTGCCAAACAAAGCTTTCAGGCTTTTCACTGTACGTATAGAACTTGCCTTGCTAAAATCCGGTAATATTATCTGCAAACCATGTCACAGGTAAAAAGGAATCCAGCCAGCCCAATGATGTCGGAACTAGGTAAGCGATTGAAGCAGGCGAGAGAAGAAGCCAGGTTGTCACAACTACAAGTGGGAGTATCATTGGGTGTGTCAGACAAAACCGTGAGTGGCTATGAATCTGCTCGCATTTCACCGCCTATAGATAAGCTAGTAAGCTTGGCTGAATTATTTAAGAAGCCCATCAGCTATTTTTTGGGAGCAGATCCTCGAGAATATAAAGTAGTATCCAGACTCCGTTCTATCGAGCTTGCTTTGCAGGATGTAAAGAGCCAGCTCAAAGAGATTCGATTTATCTCTCAAAGCGTGGATTTGGATGATTGATGTTATATTTTGAGCCAGTTTGTGTTATCATCTTGAGGCATAAATGAATACAGATATTTTCAGCAAAATAGAAAAAGCTCATATCCGCAAGCACTTACCTGCTTTTGAGGTGGGTGATACTGTTGAGGTTACTATGTTGATAAAGGAAGGTGAGAAATCTAGGCAACAGAAGTTTCGCGGTCTGGTAATCGCTATTCACGGATCTGGTACACGTAAAATGGTAACCTTGCGGAAAATTAGCTATGGAATCGGAGTTGAGAAGATAATTCCGATCAATTCACCTCTAGTTTCGGATATGCAAATCTTGAAGTATGGTAAAGTTCGCCGCTCAAAAATCTACTTTATCCGAGAAAGAGTAGGAAAGAAGGCAATGAAAGTAAAAATAGGCAAGGAGAGATTTGTGGAAGTAAACGAGGGGGTGGCTGAGGAAGCTGTAGCCGGAGAGGATATTGTGGCAGAAGACATTGTGAATGCAGTAGCCGGTGAAGCTTCCAAAGAAGTGGTTGAAAATGCCGTGGAGAGCAAAGAATAAACTTACAGCGACTAAATCTCACTAGGGAAACAAAGAGTGGTGGTATCTTGTATGAAGAGACATTTAGACGCTAGACTCAAACATGCTATTACCTCGTTTAGAAATTGATCTCATTCGTTCTGGGAAGTATAGCCAGATAGTGGGCATTGATGAAGTGGGTAGAGGCTGCTGGGCAGGACCTGTAGTTGTGGGAGCGTATTTGTTCTCCGAGAGTACGATTGTTATCCCTGGAGTAAATGATTCCAAACTGCTTTCTGTGCGACAGCGAGAAGAAGGTGCATCTGTGTTGCAGAAGGTATCTAGCCATGTTTTGCTGTGGAAACAGGCTCCCGATATTGATCAATTGGGGATTGCTGTAGCTATTGAGGAATTAATTGCAGAAATATGCGATCTTTTTCCATCCAGCACAGGCTTTCTGGTGGATGGGAAGTTTTCTAGGCAATTCCCAGCTAATGTAATTACCGTAGTGAGGGGAGATCGTATGGTCTATAGCGTAGCTGCAGCTTCTATATTGGCAAAAGTGGCTAGAGATGCGTGGATGAAAGATCAGGACAAAAACTTCCCAGAGTATGGATTTGGGCAACATAAAGGCTACGGCACAAAGGCTCACATGCAGGCCTTGAGCAATCATGGAGTGACTGCTCTGCATCGTCGCAGTTTTAAACCTGTGAAGGATTTGGTATGAGCAGTACTAGAGCAAAAGGAGAATTAGCCGAGAGATTGGTGAGTAATCAACTGCACTCATGGGGTTGGCAAATCTTGACTACAAATTACTACACTCGTTATGGCGAAATCGACATTGTAGCGCTTGAAGGAGGTCAGCTGGTATTCGTAGAAGTAAAAAGCTTATGTATTGATAGTGCATGGGAATTGGAAGAGACTATAAGTAAACGTAAGCTGGAGAGGCTATATAAAAGTGTAGATTTTTGGCTCTGGCAACATGAAATGCTGGCTGCCGACTACCGACTAGACTTTGTGGGCGCAAAAATGGATACTGAAGGTAAGATCGTAGAGTTAAAGCATATTCGTAATCTATGAGGAAACCTGCCATTCAAATAATAACTGAAATCTTTTTTACTGCTGCATTTGCTTTTGCTGTGTTGGTAGGGGTTGGAATATACCTAGTAACAGATGTCCCTATGCAACTCCAAGTAGGAGCAAGTTGGCGTACGCAAACATCTACTTCCAGCCCAGATTTATTTCTGCTGGGTAATGATTGGTGGCCTCCGCGAGTAGGGATCAAAAATTCGGAACAGTCTGCCCAGTTTGCAATTGCAGAATTCATAATTTCTAGTAATGAGGAGGTAAAAGTCAATGATATGCCTGCTGGGTGGGTGCTGCAGCTCGTTTCGGTAGAATCAGGGATTTATCGATATGTGCTCATCGCCAATGATTTTGGGGATGGACGAAGTGAGTACTCATTGCAATTTGTAGATGCAGCCGGGAATATTACTTCAAGGGCTTTGGCGATAGATGCAGCGAGTGGAAGGCTATTTGCTCCGGCTTGGCCGGGAGCTCAGTACTATGATGACGGAGATAATCTTTTGGCGCTTGTGAGCAAGACTTATCGACTACCGACACATTATCAGCCTGGCGATCTTGTCCCCCTATCTTCGCTAGGGATTTCAAGCTATGCGGGTATTTCCCTCCGGCAGGAGGCGGCAGGAGCACTGCAGCACTTAATGGCAGATATGATAGCCGCTGGGTTTCCTGCAACCATTATTTCTGGCTATCGTTCCTACGAGACGCAATATTATACATACAGCTATTGGGTGGGCTATCATGGCAGTACAGCCGGAGCGGATCAAGTATCTGCTAGACCAGGTCACAGTGAGCACCAGCTGGGGACAACCGTAGATTTTCAGACTACAACTGGTGGGCTCTCTTGGCTGGCCCAGAATGCTTATTCATACGGATTTGTGCTGTCTTATCCATATGGAGAAACGGCTGTAACCGGATACATATATGAGCCTTGGCATTACCGCTACATAGGGGTAGAAAATGCTGCTAAATTCACCGCATCTGGTTTAACACTAATCGAATGGTTACTGTTACAAAATCCACAGGTAGCAGCATTGACGAATTAGGTCTGGGAATCAATATGATTACTCCTCGGAAATGAACCTTCTTTGTAAGTAGGTCTCTCCTTTTATTCGCTATGTAAATTGCTGGGGTCAGAAAAATTCATTCAAAAGTGGTAATATGTAGTATGGAGAGCAATGCTGCGCATGTTTGGGAAAGTGGGGTACCAGTAGGAACTCTTTCCCGTAAACGCCCAAAGCCAACAGGCTGGTGGCTGATTGTGGCTATTGTGTTTGTCGTGGCTATCACTGGAGTGGGGTTTGTCTTGTGGCAACAAAGTCAACAACAGCAAGCTGCAGATTCAGAAGAAGGCTTGGCTATTGAGGTTGATATGCGTGTCCTGGAAGTTGAAGTAGTAAAACCGATCCGCTCTGTCTTGAACCCAGTTACCGAGGTGACTATAGTCTCAAACAAGGAGGTGACAATGGAGCCGCATGGGAGGGCAGAGTTGGTTAAAATAGAGAATAGTGATAGCCCTGAGCACTATTACGTCCTCCGTGTAACAAAGTTACCTATAGGTGAAAGCAAAGTAAATATTAAGCTCAAAGATGAAGCAGGAAACGACTTCTCCCAGGAGATAATTGTTACTAGAGAATCTTTTGGGTTCCCTGTGGGCTATGATAATGGAGTGGGGGCTTGGCCAGATGCGCAGTATTCTGTGGATGGAAGCAGTTATGCGGTTGTAGTGGATAAACAGCACAGGCTGCTGGAGGATTATGAGCCAGATGACTTAGTAGATCTAAATGCTGATTTGGGACTGTACACGCTGAATAATGCTGTTTTGCGGGCAGAGCCAGCCAGGGCATTACGAAGTATGCTAAATGAACTTGCGACTGCTACTGGGAAGTATGTAACTATTGCTTCTGGGTATAGATCGTACGAGACCCAAGTGAAGACCTATTCTGGCTGGGTGAAAGAGCTGGGTGAGATCGGAGCAGATCAAGTATCGGCCCGTCCTGGTCATAGTGAGCACCAGCTGGGGACAGCGGTAGATTTTGTGAGCGATGAAACAAATTGGCAGATTACAAATGATTTTGGTGCTACTGTGGCAGGTAAATGGCTGGCAGAGAACTGCACGAGATTTGGCTTTATTTTGCCATATCAGCAAGATCAAACAGCAGATGGCGGGTACAAAGAAGAGAGTTGGCATTTCCGATATATTGGCATTGAGTAGTTATTTCTGTAGAAGACGCTGTGTTAAGTTTAAATATTGATTCTCTAGTGAGATTTCCCGGCAGGTATTTTTATGGGTATAGATTTGTCCAGAATACAGATGAGATTTCGGTTCTGTAATAACTCGAGAGGATTAAAATTATAACTCTACAGCAGATTCTTCAATAGTTATACTAACTAAGTGAAGGATCTGCTCCGGTGTCAGGTTTGGAGTGATTCGGGTTGCAATTTTACTAGGATCGATCTCATAGCAAGTGTTACCTGAAGTTACGCTCAACCTAAGATGATGTGCATATTCACCTGTTACTTCTGCCGCTACAAAGCTAAGTGAGATATCTAAATGAGGTAGGTCTTTAATCTTTTTAATTGCCTCACTTATAAGAATACTGAGATATAAAGTCATATGAAGGCAAACACCAACCTTATGATTAACAAAAACTTGGAGAGGAATAAAAGTCCCAGGTTCACGACTGCTTTTAATCTTTTCTACTTCCTGAACTGAAAAAGACATTTCCATGAGCACGAATCTGACGGTTTTTGTTAATAATGTTTGCAGATCGACAGATTGTTCACTAAGCACAGCTCCAAGTAGATCGTCAACTTTGCTCGCATAGTAAGATTTATCTGAATGCCTGTATATTTCGACTAAGTCTGGTCCAATCATCCACACCGTAGAATAAATGCTACTATCTTCGGGCCCAAGAACTAATCTTTTTTCACCGGGGAAGACTAAGCGGTGTCTGCCTTTGGCGGTTAAAAGATAGCCATGCGTCGCATTATTATCGGGATCTGCATAGGCTGACTTGCTACGAAGAGATGATATTAATCTATCTAGCGGATTTCTATGCTGGATTTCTCTATCAGGTAATAATTGGTGTTTCTTTAACTATAGATTTAGTGTAGCTGAGATAAATCATGATGTATAGGGTTCAACCACTATTGTGAAGCCCTGCAGTCCAAGTTTGCCCTGGATATTCTGGCACATTGCCCAAAAAGCCGATAGAGGTATAATAGAATATGCGTGAAAATGAGATTCTTGCACTCCCATTCCTGAGAGAGTACATTTTAAACCTGCAAAACAATAACTACTCTCGTGAAACGCTAGACAACTACGCTAGAGATTTGGAGATATTTGCTGCATTCCTAGCATACACTCGTATTGATTTTGCCAAAGTCGATAAGCTAACTATCAGCGAGTACAAAGGATTTCTGCGTAACCAGAATTATATTCCCATTTTACATAGGTTCAAACAAGGAGAGGAAATTACCGATGAAGACGAAAAAAATAGTAAGCAGCAGATCTCAGCGAAGAAAGCTGCTTTGTATCAGGGACAGCTATCTAGCCGGAGTGTAAACCGAATGTTATCCAGCCTGCGTTCCTATCTGGCATTTCTGGTAGATATTGATGAACAAGTGCCTATCCCACCATCGGCAATTAAACTCATCAAAACAGAGAAGAAGGAGAAGCAGGTGGCAGATCTAAATGAACTAATAAAGCTAATAGAATGCCCTATGGAGTTTGAGAAAGACCCGATGGTTAAGATCCGCAATCGTGCCATTCTGGAGCTCATATTTGCCACAGGGATGCGTATTTCGGAAGTAGTAAATCTGAATCGTGATCAGATCCGTGTATCTAATGGAAAGATTTTGGATGATCGTATTTACGTTTTGGGGAAAGGGAAAAAACAAAGATTTGTTTATCTCACGCCCAGGGCGATAGTTTTTTTGGAAGAGTATTTGTCTAGCAGACAGGATGATTACCCGGCAATGTTTATTCCAACTAAAGGAACTCGCAAAGCTACAGAGAATCCCTATATTGTGAGAATTTCTCAGAACTATGTCCAAGCCAAAATAGCTGAGTATCGTCAGCGAGTAGGTATTATTGTTCCCACAAGTGCGCATAGTTTACGCCATGGATTTGCTACATACTTAGCAGAAGAGGGAGCAAGCCCTGCTGCGATTCAGAAATTACTAGGTCACGAATCTCTGCAGACAACCACCCGCTATGTACATGCTTCAGATAAATTTGCAGAAGCTGCGCACAGACAGTTTCATCCCTTGGCAAGCGACAATAAACATTCGGTAGAAGCTGAGGATGCCGTTGGTCAGAGTGAGTGAAAATATGCTAAACTTTGGCAGTAACAACTAATGACTGACAATGATCGGAAATATTTCACAACTGATTGAGCATTTACGTAAACTTCCTATGGTTTCGCCTAAGTACTGCGATAACTGTGGGGCGATGCATGCAGATGATGATGTGCGGTATATGGGGCAACATCAGAACTCGTTTGCTTTTCAAGTAACTTGTAAGCAATGTGGAGTAAGCTATCTCATGCGAGTAGGTGCTTCTATGTCTGGGGTGGCCGCTCAGAAACTAGAGCTTTCAAGCTCAGATGTGGGTGCTGAAGAGCTTAAGAAATTTGTGGGCCGTTCCAAAGTGCAGAAAGACGAGGTATTGCAAGTATATTCCGATCTTCGCAGAGTGCGTACCCTAGAAGATTTTCTCAAGTTATTCAATAAGCACTCAAACAATCCCGACTTCTGATTTTACAGAACTGCCGATTCTTTTACTTTTCTTCCTGTGGATTCAGAATGATATTTTGGCTGCTGTTTTGCAAGAATTTGGGTATGTAGCCGTGGTCTGCTGCAGTGAGAATGAATTGTGTAGGTTGTTCCAACAAAAGATGTCCTACGGTATCTCTGTGTTGTTCGTCTAGCTCTGACATTGCGTCATCAACGAGAAGCATAGGCTTATTATCTGGGTCCATTTCCCATAGAGCTTGTGCTTGTGATAGCTTCCAGCTCAAGACGGCCAATCTTTGCTCTCCACGTGACCCCAAAAAACGTAGAGGTTTGCTATCCAGCAGAATTTCAATATCGTCACGATGTGGACCGTAGAGTGATTGCCCACTGGAAATCTCTTTGCTTCTGTTTGAAGTGATTTTCTTTGTCAGCCAATCTTGGTAAGACCCTTCACTATTGCCATCGGAGCCGACCCGGTAATTAATCTCCAAATTTCTGGGGCGACCATAGGCCATATTCCCAAATGACAATATTCTTTCAGCATTGCTAATTATATAGTTTCTCCTATGCATTACAATCTGACTTCCGAGCTCTATTAAAGCGCTGTCCCAAAAATCCATTTGACCTGGATCGGTATAATTATCGCGAATGTGACGTAGCAAGCTATTGCGGTTGCGGATAACTTTTGTGTATTTGGAGATGAGACTGCTGTATTCTTCTATCTGCAAGGATAAAAAGTTGTCTAAATCCGACCTCCTATTTGCTGGATCACCATTTATCAGATCCAAGGCATGTGGAGCAAACAAAATAGGCTTGAAATAACTGCGCATTGCACTTTGCCGGCGAGATTTGCCATTGATCTGCCAAGTCCTTTTTCCATTGGTGGGGTTCACTAACTGCAGTTTCGTATTGTCTTCCAATATAGCAGTTACGCTTGTGAAATCTTCTGAGCTGCCTACGAGATCTGCAACACTAGTGGTGGGGTGGAATGAAGAGCCAATAGCCAAAACAAACACACTTTCTAGCAAGTTGCTCTTGCCTGTGCCATTTGGGCTTACTACAAGGTTTGCTCTGCTTGCGAGGAGGTAATCTGCATGCAGATTGCGGTAGTTGTATAGGGACAGGTTCTTTATCACCTAGCTCTTTTTATCTCGACTTTTTTTCTTGGCTGCAGGTTCTTGATGATCTTGCTTTTCTTCCGTCTCCTCCCACTTTGCTAGCTCCTGTAATTTGGCGATAGCCCTTCTTTGGATGACTATGGAGACCATGTGTCTTCTTCCCTCATACGTGTCATATTGTGCTTTTATCTCTGGATCTTCTATACCTGCCAGCTCCGCATCTATGTCATCTGACGTAGGGATGAGGTCGTAGTCTTTTGCTAACTGCATGTATAGAAGCTCGCGCTGAACTTGCTGCTTTGCTTCGGCCTCCTTGTCTTGGCGGATTTGCTCTATCGTTTTCCCTTGAGCAGACAGAAATTGGTCAAGGTCTATCTTTAGCTCTGCAATTTTCTTTGTATATCGCTCTACAAGCTGCTCTGCTGTATCCTTTACCAAAGTAGAGGGAACTGGGATGCTAGATTGCGAGATAGCTGTCTGTACAAGCTTCTCTAGAGCTTCGCCATGAGCTTGTTCGTGGTGAATATCTTGTAGTCTTTTTCTTACCTCGTCTCGCAGGTTGGCGACAGTTTTCAAATCGGGGATCTCAAGTGCCTCTACGTCTTTGTCGGTAAGCTGTTTGACATCGGGTTCTTGTTTTCCAGACTGGTTGAATAGGTTGTTTATTACCGAGTCAATATCTGTATCTGTAACCGGCTTATGATTGAGCTTGATTTTCAAGTTGTTCAGCTTCAGCTTTATCTCTGGATAATTTGCGAAAGAGAATTCGAAGTGTAACCCATCTGAATTGCTAGCTTTGGTGACATCATAATCCAATTTTGAAACTGGGTTGAAATTCTCGATCTGTATAATCTCTGCGGCCAGATTTGTGAGTACATTTCTTATCGCCTCTGTAAATACTGAGTTTGCGATTTTTGCTTCTATCTGAGCTCGTGGTGCTTTCCCAGGGCGGAAACCTGGCAGCTTGACCTGTGGGGATTGACGCTTGTATTCCATTTCTCTAGCTTCGTCAAGCAAGCTAGGCTCGACAACCACGGTGACCTTTATCTCGCCCTGTTCATCTTTTTTGAAAGTATATTTGTATTTTTTTTCTGTTGCCATATATTATTCGTAGTCTGTCGGCCAGTCTGCAGGCTCTCCACGCATATCATTCAAAAATTCATCATCTACTGGTGCCTCTGGGTCTTCTTCAACACTAGGTCTTTCACGTCTGCGCTTACTGCGTTCGTCCATCTCTACGTATTCTGCGTATGGGTCGCTGGGAGCGGCATCATTTTCTGTGTTATCATCTGCTTCATCACCAAATCCTGCGACCACAGGTGTGCCTATCTGCCAGTTTGTAGGCTCTTGTGCATCACTGCTGCTTGCTTGAATCTCTACTACTGTGTCTGCCTTTTGTATGCTATTTGCATTGGTACTTGCTTTCTTTTTGGACATTTTTTGATTATTAAAAAGGCTGTGGGTAAAATATACTACCCTTGGTGTTTTGTCAATGACTTTATTTCGATACTTTTAACGAACAGCTATCTATGATAGGCTGATTGCGTAGTATAATCTAATTCAGTGTTAATGATAGCATATGCGTATCACTTTTAGATCTTTTCTGCTCACCGTGATATTGGGAGCGATATGTTTTGGGGTGGTTTATTTGTTAAATAAAGAGGGTATTGATAAGTCTCAAGCACCAGTAATTGAGATTACGCCCGAGAAAGTCGTCGACACGAAAGATATTAATTTCGGAGATATTGTTTCTATTGTTGGAACTCCCGATTTGCTAAATGCTGTCTCTCTGGAAAGCAGAGAAGGAGATGAGGTTTACTATTACTTTGTGCCTTTAAAAGAGTATGGCACTAGCTATGTGGTCGAAATTAAGCAGGGGAAATTGCTTTCTGAACTTCAAACTTTTGTGGGGAGTGCAGTGAGTCTCACTGGAACGGAACACGAAAGCCGTATCCGTAACCGGCTGAATAAGCCTGTAGAACTAAGTGATGATGAGCGTGAAAACTTGGATGCGGAGACTATTGAAATTCTCACTGACCAAACGACAAATGATTTTACCTCAAAAGCTGTACTTATCCGAGACGGGAATGTGCCCGATTTAGATGCCATATATGCAAATATAGCTTTCTGGGGAGCCTTGTTGACAGCTACGATGCTCACATTTGCTCGCAGATACATTTTCCGCTAAGCTTGTGCAGTAGTAAAATTTACTCGGGGAAATGGAACAAGGCAAACGATTGAGAATAAAGCAAGCAAAGCATAGGCGTATTCCGAAGCCTCTGCTCATTTTTATTCTATCTTCTTCCTTTGTATTACTAGTAGGTGGCTTTATGTTTGGTTATCTTGTAGTTTTGCCTACACAAAGAATTGGTCAAGCTGCCCAGGAAATCATGCTTAACCTAGGGCAGATAGGGGCAGATTTGGAAGGAAAGAGCCTATCAAAACTGGACACTTATGTGGCAAACATAGGGCAGCAGCTTGATTTGATAGACGCAGAGATTTCGCATTACGACTTTCTCAAAGAAGTTGATGTAACACGTGGTTATTATCTCAACCTAGAGACAATTCGATTACTAGCTAGCAAGACACAAAGCTTGCTAGAAGACGCTTTACCGGAGCTAAAGTTGATTCTGGCTTCTGCAGGATATCAGTTGGACGAGTCTGCTATAGAAACCGAAGCCACAGACAACGTCGCTAGCTTGATAAGTGAATTGCCGAGAGTGGTCTCTTTGTATGGTGAGTTGGAAATAAAGATATTGGACTTAATTGATACCTTCAATCAGATAGATCCAAGTTATATACCGGCGCTAGGGGCTGGGACTCTGCGTACAAAGGTAATTGAAGCACAGACCCTCACAGCAGAGTTTGTGCCACTATCTTCCCAGCTTAAGCAGACATTGAGCATGATGCCGGAACTACTTGGATCAACCGGCCCCACAAGCTATTTGATTATTTATCAAAATGAGAAAGAAATGCGTGCCTCTGGCGGATTATTATCTGCATATGGAAATCTAGTGGTTGATAAAGGCGAATTGGTGGGTGACATCTCGGCAACAGACATGTGGGATCTAGAAGGATATGTCTCTTGGACTTTGGGGATTGATGTGGGGTATAGAAATATTTATGGACAAAATGCGCTAATGAATGCTGGCTGTGGCTCTACATATTTACGAGCTCAAGATTCTGGTATATACCCAGATCTTCATGAAAGTGTAAATATTTTCAAAGATTACTATGATATAGCTCATCGTTATAACCCTGCAAAATATCCGGCTTACGATCATGCAGTTATTCTGAATACATTTCTTGCTAGCGATATTATCCGGTTGGTGGAGCCATTGAGTGTAGAGGGTTATCCAGACCCGATAACGGCCGATAACGCAGCAAAATTAATCTTTGGGGAGACATCTTCGGCTCCTCTTGACCCAGCTATCCGGAAAGATTTCATTGGTAAAGTGGCAACTGCTTTGAAAGCAGAGTTTGAGCAGTTATCCGTTGCCGATTTCCCCGATATTGTCCAGGTACTCATTCGTACTATTCAAGCGAAAAATATTGCTTTCTATTCAAAAGATGAGAAGATGCAAGCTTATTTTGATGAATTGGGATTAAGTGGTCGTCTGGAGAAAAACTTTGCTGGAGACTACTTCCACTTAAATGAGGCTCAAAATTGCTCACTTAAGTCAAATTTCTATGTATATGATACTGTCACAACGAATGTAAACATTGATGAAGCAGGTAAAATATCAAAGAATGTTTCTGTAGAGTGGGTAAATGAGAAGGTATATGACCCACTAGAACCTTTTATCCTCTCAAATTCTGTCATGTTCCGCTACCGGGCATGGGTGAGGTTGCTTGCGCCGGCAGGCACTGTCTTTACAGCTACGGATGGATATGAGAAGTCTTTGTATTTTTATTGGCCGGTGACATATTTTGATGATGTGTTACAGAAAGAGGTGTCAGATAATGTGATCTGGTTTGACCACCGTCGTAATTCTGAATGGGATCCCATCAAAAAACACACACTCAATGTGAGCATGAACCTCCCAGATACGATTACCTATTCTTCAGATTCTGGCTACCGGCTTTTAATTCAAAAGCATCCTGGAAAAGCGAATGAGCGATATATTTTTAACATTAGCCAAGGAGGCAGCCTTACATCGGTGGATTTTCGTTTGGATAGGGATAAGGTGCTTACCTATAAAGATGGAGTGGTGCGTTTGGAAAACTATGACGCTAGGCTTGACCAGTACTATGAACTCATGGAGTTAATCAAACTGGATAGCGAATCTCAGTAGCGTCAATTCTTAAGCACCTTGGCCCTATAGCTCTTTTCTTCTCAGATTATTTTATAACTTGCCAGTTATCTGCAAATACCTTGAGTGATGCTTTGGCAGTTCCATCCTTTCCTAAGTAGGCATCTGCTTCTGGCCTGCCTTCCAAAAATACTAAATCTCCTTTTTTAACCTTCTCCTCGGCTGCTTTCACTTTGTTCTCTCCAAAACTGAGAACTTCATAGAAGGTTGTCTCCTGAGAAACTTCTTTATCCTTTGTTATGTACCGATTAACTGCTAAACCAAAGGAAACAAAATCTTTGCCACTTTTGGCTGATATAACCTCTGCATCTCGAGTGACTCTGCCCACTAGGAGCAATTTCTGCATATCCATAAACTGGATAATAAAAAGTAATTGCGTAATTCTAGTGAAATAGGATTAAATTATCCTTAATTTGCTATTCAGACGGGGTGTCATATTTGGCAGCGAAAGCATCTCTTACTGTATTGATGAGATCTTCTTCTGGAATCCCTAATTCAGAAATCCCTCGTAAAATGTACTGCCTATCAATTTTGGCAGCAAAAGCTTTTTCCTTATACAGTTTCTTTTGAATTGACGAGGTCTTCATATCCCCGTACTTGCCTACCATTTTCATATAGGCATACATAAGTCCACTTAGTTCATCCAGAGCCAGTAGGGCTTGCTGGAGTTTGGTAGCTCGTGGGTGCTCAAGATCTGCATGGCCTTTTATGGCTTCTATCATCTCTGAGTCAACACCTAGCTCTTCTCTCAGCTGGTCAAATCTGCCCGGATGCTCATTTGGCCACCTGTCGAAGTCCCAGTCATGGATAAGCCCGGTTATGTAGTACTTCTCAACATCTTCTCCTCCGATCATCTGGGCTAGTGCTTCCATTGCTGTGGCCACCATTTCTGCATGATGCAATTGGTATTCGTTTTTCACATATTTCCGTAGAAACTCTGAAGCTTGAGCTCGAGAAATATTGATGGCAACACTTTTGCTGACTTCCGGAGATCGTTTAACTTCAGAAGTTACACTTGGATATATCTCACGCGATATATCATCGTAGGAATTACGCAGCTGTGGAAAAGGAACACCTTCCTTTGCTGTAACACCCTCAAAGAACCAGAAAACTCTCTCAGAAAATCCAAACCCACAGGCAGGGGGCATTCCATATTCCAGCATTTCAACAAAGTCAATATCTAGCATTTGTGCTTCGTCATCTCCACTATCCCGCATTGACTGCTGTTCAAGGAATCTGTTTAGCTGATCAAGTGGATCGTTTAGTTCGGAATATGCATTGGCAAGCTCGCTGCCTGCAATGATGGGATGAAATCGCTGTGTGATTTCTGGTGTGTGAGGATCTAGTTTAGCCAGTGGTGAAAACTCTGCAGGGATCCCGACCAGAAAAGCAGGTCCCCCAATTGTCTTACGGATTAGCTTCCAGAGATTATCTACTACCCGGTTCCGATTTAAATTTTCTCCTAGCTCAACTCCGTGTTCTTGGAGGATACGATTCATGTCATCCACACTGTGATGTAAAGCATCGACTCCAAACCGTTCCTTTATAATAGCCAGATAGTCTATTTTCTCCCAATCTTTGTTTAAATCTACACTAAAACCACGAATCTCAAATTTGAGGGTCTGATATACTTTATGCAAGACAAAGCGGAATAACTCTTGTGTGAGCTCCATACCTTGGTGGTGATCTGCATATGCCCAATACCATTCCATAGCTATATGTTCTGGCAGATGCTCATCGCTAAAGCCTTCATTACGGAAACGCGGACCAATATCATACACCTTTTCAAATCCAGCCCCCAAGAGACGCTTGAGAGGTAATTCTTGAGAAATACGTAAATAAAAATCCTGCCCCAAGGCATCATAGTACGTGGTAAATGGTTTTGCGTCTGCCCCTCCTGTAACATGCTCTAGCACTGGCGTGTTTATCTCCCAGAAACCTTTGCTGTCAAGAAACTCCCTGGTGTATCTCCAGAACTCTGAACGCCGACGAAAGCGGTCACGTATTTCTGGATGCAGAATCATGTCTAAATAGCGCCTACGATAGCGTTCCTCCTTGTCTTCTAGTTCTGTGGGTAGAGGGCGGATGGCTTTTGTTAATAAACAAATAGATTTTGTGAGCAGGGAAATCTCACCACTAGATGTTTTTGTAATTTCACCTTCAGCCTGTATGAAATCCCCAGTATCGATGAGCTGCAAGTGTTCCCAGCCTAGCCGTTGTTGCGCTTGGTCAAATTCTAAGAAAGAATCTTCTTTGATATACAGCTGTATTTTCCCAGTATCATCCTCTAGATCCATAAATATAATTTTGCCATGAAGTCGGATTGATCTAATACGACCACATAGCTTGGCAGGCTTATTTTCCAATTCATTGAAATTTTGTAATAACTCGCCTGCAGTGTGTGTTCTTTCACCTTTGCTGGGAAAGGGGTTTATTCCTAGATCTTTCAGCTGCCTGAGCTTGTCTATACGCATCAAGCGTTGGCCGGCAAGTGAGGAGTTGTATTCATCCATAACAGAGTTTGCTACCAAAAGATTATAACCACAATACTGCTAGCTAGCAACGCCATGTGATATTGGTGTACACTATGATATGAC
>CAZGHV010000010.1:0-14641 GCA_964525705.1 uncultured Candidatus Saccharibacteria bacterium
TCAGTCCTCTGTGGGGTCGAAATTCGCTGGGAAGGTACCATGGCGGGAGAGACCCAAAAGCAATCTGGTTCCACCCTGCTGTTGCTGATCCCGGACGCCACTCAGGCCAACGCGGGCCAACTCCTGCGGGAGGGTGGGGCGATCGCTCAGGCACCGATTTCAGGCCGTTACCTGCTCGGCAGCGATGAGGTGCTGACCCTGGTGATGGAGTCGGGAACCCTGTATGCCGAAGAACGCCTCTGGTTTGCCAGCCCGAATCTACGACTGCGCACTGGCTTCCTGAAGGGAGCAAATGGGGTCAGCACGGCTTCCTTCTGCTCAGAAATTCGCATGGGCGGCAGCAAACCGGCAGTTCAGACCGCTGCCTAGTTACCACGATTGGCAGGCTACCGCCGTTGTTGTGGAGTTTGAGCAATTGATCAGAGCAGGGTCGGCAATGACTTCAGGCCGCCTATTAGGGTAGGACAGTCACTTCACCCTCACAGAGAATCTGTTCTGGGCTCAGACACAGGCTGCGAAGGGCGACTGCCGATCCTAGATGGATCTGGTCGCTGGTTGGAAATCGATCCAGTGCTGGGCCGGTGGGAAACGGAGGCGCTGACCGCTGCTGCCAGGATTTAGGTTCTCCAACAACGGCATGGGGGATGACAAACCACCAGGGATTGGTTAGTTGTAAAGTCTGCGGGTCAGCTAGATGCAAACCGGTGCGGAACAGCACGGAGCGGGGAGTGCCCTCAACCAACAGATCCGCCTTGAGGGTGAATTGTTGTTCCCCCAGCCAGCACTCAGGATTTTGCAGTCCTTCTCCGGAAGGGGCAAAGGCGATCGCTCCCATCGACCCCAAATACTTAGCCAGCAATTCACTCAAGGCATTAGTCAGCAGGGGAGTCGCCAGGGAAGCATTCAGATCCGCGACCTCCAGCCCCACTCGCAACTCCAGAGAGACAGGCTCCAGTAGTTTCAGGGGCTGGCCCTGCAACACCTGACCCAGATTGCAGCGAATATGTCGCCCCACCAGTTGCACCTGGCTCAAATGCAGACCCCGGTACACAACTTTTCGCGCCGCCAGACCAACCTGGGGTAAATAACCTGAGAGAATCTGGCGATCGCTGCCCTGAATTTGCACCTGCAATGCTTCCATCTGCTCCACCTGGGAACGTAACCACAGGCGCAGGGCCGGGTTCAGCAGTCGCCGGATCAGATGACTTTGACCACCAGGAGCTGCGATGGCTCCCCTATCTGCCTCTCCAGGCCAAACAGCACCGTCTGGTGCTAGGTGCTCGGTAACACTTTCCATGGACCTACTCACTCACACTCACTGAACCAAAACCAGAAAGGGCTCCAGAGAAGCTATCCCAGGTTTTTGCCATTCTATGTCTAATCGCTTCTGATGTTGCAGGATTGGCGATCGCTCTGTTTCGCTGCAACGGCAATGACCTAAGGTCAGTAGGAAACCATCGTTACTTAACAACGGCACTGGCGCAGGGAGAGACCCTTGGCTTGCAGGTGGCACCAGGCGCTTCTTTGCAGTCATTGAGTTGCTTGCGGCAAGCTTTGTACAAATATTTCTAAACAGCGATACGCTTCCACAGGATAATCTTGCCAATCTTGACGATTTGCTTGTTTTGACAAGCAGGACAGTCTATAGGCTGCAAGTCACTCACTGCAACTCATGCTACACATCATTCATTTAGCAACTATTGTAAAGAAATTCGAATTACTTCACGATCTCAAAGAAACATTTAGAATATGATGCAGCAAAAACATTGATCAATTACACAATCACATTCCCTATGATTTTTATTAGGTTTTGAAATGACTCTGTATAGATTACAAAAAAATCCAAACATTGAATCATGCTGTTTTAGCAACGCTTCAAGCGTTGAATTATGCCATTCTGGCAACGCTCCAAGCATTGAACCATGCCATTTTGGCAACACAGGGCAAGTCTATTAATGTAGAAAAAGATATGACGTTAAAGGCAAGGCAAGTAATAACATATACACATAAAGCATAGAGAAATGCAAGAATATTCTAGTTTTTGATAGAAACCGTTGAAAGCCAACTGTGTTTTCCGAAATTTTTCAAAGATATTTTAAAGAATATTTGCCATTACAAAGCTTCTCTTAAAAGTTCTACGTTTACTCATAAAAGAAATGATCAATCAGAAGGTTCAGGAACGCTCCTTACAAGTCAAAGAAATTATTGGATCTCCTGTAACTGCTCTTCCCTTCACTGCTCAGATTGAAATAATATTAGACTGGGCAAAGGATTACAGGGGTAAATATGTTTGTGTCGCTAACGTCCATATGCTTGTTGAAGCATACTGGCATCCAGAGTTTGCTTCTGTTCTTAAAAGAGCAGATCTGGTCACTCCTGACGGAATGCCCTTAGTGTGGATGATCAAAGCGCTTGGAGGCCATAACCAAAACCGAGTTGCTGGAATGGATATTTTCTTGTCTCTATGTCAAAGAGCTGCTCAGGATAATCTCAAAGTGTTCTTTTTAGGGTCACACAAGGCTATTCTTGATCAAATGAGAGTTCGGTTAATAAGAGAGTTTCCAAAGCTTCAAATTGCTGGAATGGAACCTCTACCTTTTGGATCTTTAAGTTTATTAGAAAGTGATGAATTGGTCCAGAGAATTCATGAAAGTCAAGCGCACTTGATTTTTATTTCCCTTGGATGTCCAAAGCAAGAATATTGGATGAGCCGACACAAACACAAAATCTCAGCAGTCATGATTGGATTGGGAGGCGTTTTCCCAGTTTATGCTGGAATTCATAAAAGAGCTCCTCAGTGGATGCAGGATTTAGGTTTGGAGTGGGCTTTCCGCTTAGCTCAGGAACCTAAAAGGCTATGGAAGCGATACTGGAGAACTAATTCTATCTTTATCTTTCTTGCTCTAAGGCAAATATTTATGCTTTTTATAAGCCAAATAAACACCTTCTCTGTACAGCACAAATGGAGAAATTAAATGTTTGGTTCTTCCAAGTTCAGTAAGATAATTAATACCTTTAACTATATCAATATTTAGGATGACTTATGGCAGATTCAAATTCTCAGTCTCAAATGGCCTCCGCAAATGGCCATGAAAAAATTCCTCAAATTCCCTTTCAAAATTATATTATTCAGCCTGACTCTGGTAAAGAAGATGGATTTGAATTAAATCCCAGGTGGATACTACTGGTTCTTCAAAGAAGAGCAGTTTTAATAGCATCATTGACGATCGCTGTGACACTACTAGTTTTAGCCTGGGCATTTACTCGTCCAAAAATTTATCTTGGAAGCTTCCAACTTCAAATTGAGCCAGCGATTTCAAGTAATAATTTACAGCAACTACTTTCAGAAGCCTTGCGTCAGAGCGCGCAAATCCCGAACAATTCCAACAACTCAGTTGATTACGACACCCAAATTAGTGTCTTAAAGAGTAATAAAGTATTAGATCCTATTGTTAAGCGCATTCAATCTCGCTATCCTGATATTAATTACGGTACTCTTTATTATCAACTTAAAATTGAAAGGGGTGATGGATCTGCAGATAAAACTGCTGCAAAAAACCAGAAGATACTAACAGTTAGATATCAGGACTCTGATTCAAAACAAGTTAAATTTATATTAGATACAGTAGCGCAAGGGTTCTTAAGTTATAGCCTTGAAGATCAAGAAGAACAGCTAAATCAAGGAATCAAGTTTATTGACTCTCAAATTCCTCAACTTCAAAGTCAGGTAAATCAACTTCAAGGAGAAAAACTCTCATTATTAAGAACTCATAGTCTTACTGATCCAGCTTCCCAAGGACAACAATTAGCTGAACGGGTTTCAAGTATTAATGAACAAAAACTTGATACTCAGGTTCAACTTAACACTGCCAGAACATCCTATGCAAAGATTGAAAAACAATTAGGAGTCACACAAAGTCAAGCAATTGTCCAACTTGCTTTAAGCGATTCCTCAACCTATCAAAATTTACTAAACCAGCTTCAGGAGGTTGATACTAAGCTTGCGGAGGATCTCACTAAATATACGAGTGATCATCCCATAATTCTTGACTTACAAGATCAGAGGAGAAATTTGCTTGCACTCCTCAATAAAGAAGGCCAGCGAGTTTTAGGTAATAAGGCAATTTACTCAGAACTTAAATCCGCAAACTTGACTCCACAGAACTCACTGGATAAACAACTCACCAGTGATTTAGTAAATAATGCTATCAAGACCCAGGAACTTCAAACAACTTATCAAGATCTTGCAGCGATCGAGGGCGATTTGAAGCAGCAAGTTAGAGAATATCCAAGTATTCAAAAAAAATACGATAATATTGAGTTAAAGTTGGAAGTTGCTGCAGACAACTTAAGGCAAATTCTGATTAAGAAGCAAGCCTTGCAACTTGAAGTCGCCCAGCAAGTTATTCCCTGGATATTGCTTAATCCTGTTAATGCTCGACCAGATTCTCCAGATACTCTTAAAATGTCACTACTGGGACTAATTCTAGGATTACTACTGGGGCTAGGAGCTGCATTTACGTTAGAAAAATTGGATGACACTTTTCACAAGCCAGAGGATATTGAAGATGAAATTCCACTGCCACTACTTGGAATTATCCCATTTCTGAAAAACTTAAGACTTATTGAGGTTCAGGCGCAGGAACTTCAACCTGTTGCCAACCTGTCTCAGCTTCGGACAAGTATTGTACCAGTAAGGCAACTGCCAGAATCTAGTTTTATTGCTGCTTTTCGTTCATTATATGCAAATATTCGTTTCCTAAATTCAACCTCTCTAATTAAATCCTTAGTCATAAGTTCTGGAAAACCTTTAGAAGGGAAAACAACGGTAGCAGCAAATCTAGCTACCGTTGCAGCTACAATGGGGCATCGTGTCCTATTAGTCGATTCAGATCTAAGAAGTCCTAAACTGCATCACCACTTTGGTATTAGTAATAGCAGAGGTCTTAGTGAAGCAATTGCCACCGAAACGGTTGTTGAAAATTTATTTCAGACAGCTCCAAATCATGATCAATTATTTATTTTGACTGCTGGACAAGACATAGATGATCCCATTAAACTCTTGTCCTCTCAGAAAATGCAGCAACTAATGAATCACTTCTCAAGCCTGTTTGACATGGTGATATACGACACAACTTCTCTCTGGGATCAACCCGACGCCAATTTTATCGCTTCTCAAGCTGACGGTATTGTCCTAGTTGTAGGTCTTGAGACAATAACCCAGAAAGCCTTAAAACGAGTAATCAACGGGCTTTCAAAGTCTAATGTTTTGGCTTTAGGAGTAGTTGCCAATACACTAAAGTAAGTTGAATACCTGTATAATTTTCTCTAATTAGGGGCAGTAATATAGTAGTTTTAGATCTTATCTTTGATGTAATTCTGCTCATCTCTTCTTGAAAAAGTTGAGGATATAATTCTACAGTAATTACTGATCCAGCCAGCGGATTTTAAGTATTTGTGTAAAAAATCATCAACAGCTTTTTGAATTGAAGGGCCTTCGTAAAACCTTCTGCCCTCATGTCCGGCACCGTCAACTTCATAAAAAATCACTTCTATTCCGGCTTTTTTTAAGGCTTCATAAAGTAAGATGCTTTGGCTGATTGGTACAAGATGATCGCGATTTCCATGAGCAATAAAAAAGGGTGGGCACTCTTTGGTAATGTAAGTTATTGGATTGGCGCGAGCTACTTTTTCTAGATTTTCTAAAATCGGACCTCCAATAAGCTGAGACTCTGGAGAATTTGGAGCAGTATGTTTAACAGCTGAAGGAGGAACATTAAATAAAGGAATATCCATCTTCAAAAAATCTGTGGGGCCAAAGAAGTTGCAAACCGTCTGAATTCGGCTGGAATGCTCATAATTACCGCCACTTCGATCCCACTCAGATACGTGACCCGATGTTCCTAAGAGGGCAGCTAGATGCCCCCCAGCAGACGCTCCCCAAGCACCAATGCGCTTATCATCTAAATTATATTGTGCAGCATTAGCTCGTAACCAACGAACAGCAGCTTTACAGTCCTCAATCTGAGCCGGGAAAATGGCTTCATGACTGAGTCGGTAGTTAATGCTAGCGATCGCATAGCCAAGCGCTGTCATCCGGAGAATTGGACAATTGTTTTTACTGCCTTGACGCCAGCCACCACCATGAATCCAAATAATTGCAGGAAAAGGAACATGAGTTGCCTCTGGCAAATAAAGATCTAACAGAAGAGTTTTCTTAGGGAGAATTGCATAAACTAAATCGCGTTCAACGTTGACAAAACGAGGTCGAGTTCCTAAATTTTGAGAACGGGCCTGAAGAAACTGAGCTTCAATAATAGAACTAGCCAGGAAAGTCGAAGATGCCGAACCCATCAATAATTTCAAGAATCTCTGTCTTTCCACAGGTACCTCGCAGTAAATGTATACATAGTCACTTAGTCCTAGATTATGAACTAAACCGGATGAAACTGCAGAGAAATCATAGATTCAATAGGCAACTAGGCAATAAAATGCATATGTAATATTATAAGGTTATAGCTGGTAGCAATGCACAGTTCCACTTGTATTCTTACTATCAAAAGCAGAAAACACAATGATCTCTATGTATCAAACTAGCGACCTACATGTTCTTGAGACGCGCGAACTAATGGCACCAATAACACTCAAGAACCATCTGCCCCTTTCTGAAGCTGCTGCTTCGCTTGTTGCCAGTACACGACATCGCATCCGTAATATTTTAAATAGAAATGATAAGCGCCTGCTTGTAATTGTAGGTCCTTGTTCTGTACATGATATCAATGCAGCATTAGAATATGGACAGAAATTATCTCTGCTACGAACCGAACTGGAGAATGAACTCGAAGTTGTGATGAGAGTTTACTTTGAGAAACCGCGTACTTCTATAGGTTGGAAAGGATTTATTAATGACCCTCATATTGATAACAGCTACGATATTAACACAGGACTGCATTTGGCTCGGAAACTACTTCTAGAGTTGGCCCATATAGGATTACCTGCAGCAACGGAACTTCTTGATCCTATAACTCCCCAGTACATTGCAGATATTATTTCTTGGACCGCAATTGGGGCTCGGACGACTGAAAGTCAAACACACCGACAAATGGCTTCAGGTCTCTCCATGCCTGTAGGCTTTAAGAATGGAACGGATGGGAGTGTGCAAGCAGCAATCAATGGAATTCTAGCAACAAATCAGCCTCACCACTTTCTGGGAATTAACATTCAGGGAATGGCAAGTATTGTAACTACCACCGGCAATCCTGATTGTCACCTAGTTCTGCGAGGAGGAAAGCAAGGCCCTAACTACAGTGCATCTCATGTTGAAAAAGCTGCAACAGAGCTTGCTAGTAAGGGCTGTATTCCCCGGCTAATGATAGATTGTAGCCATGATAACTGTAATAAGGATCACAACCAGCAATTGACTGTACTTGAAGACATAGCTAAACAAATAGCTTCGGGTTCTCAAAATATTATGGGAGTAATGATTGAAAGCCATTTGGTTGCTGGCAAACAACCCATACCCAAAAACCTGAGCGAACTAAAATATGGACAGAGTATTACCGATGCTTGTGTGGACTTTGAAACAACGGTCAAGATGCTGAGATCTCTGGCAAAAGTAATTGCAGAACAGAAGGAGATAGTTTTAGTGTAGTTGCGTTCCTTTTCTAAAATCATACCTGTCAGTCAGAAAACTTTATGTCCATGACTTGAAAAGGAAATGATCTAATAAGTTTAGGGAGTTTAGAAGCCAACATATAAGGGCACTATTATGCCACGCCCGCGTTGGGGTAGTTGATTTCGCATGAGTCTTTTGATGATGCCAGCACGGATCTCCTGAACGATGGTCGTATATGAACCTCCTCCGTAATTTGACTCACCAATTATAATGGAGAGTTGAGACTCATCATTGAGGAAAGCAGGTTGATTCTCAGGAATTTTTGAGGAGCCTGGATACAGTAATCCTCCAAGCACTTCAGTTTTACCAGCTCCAGATGTCGAAACTACAGTTCCCGATTTCTCAGTTTTTAGCCCTAATATCCATAGAGTACCGCCTTGATTAATGATTTTCGTGCCGAAGTTTTCAGGATTAATTTGTCTCATCCATACCTGCTGGCGATTTAATGTCCAGTCACCAGCTGTTACATCTTCAACAAAAAGTTGACCAAAACCTGAATTTCGGTAAGCTTTTCCAGAACCTACTGCTATATTTCTTAAAAATAAAGTTTTTGAAGAGGCGTGTTCTATCCAGTGGAAGGCTCCTCTGCCATAGTCCCCCCAAAATCTTTCTAAAGTAATGGAGTCTGAGTTACCGGTTACAAACTTAAATACAGGGTTAGTTTGATTTCTCAGCGGTGGCACAATTCGCAAAGTAGATTCTAATCCAGTAATTAGCTTAACTAATCCTCCAACACGAATTGTGTTACTGATGATGTAATTGCCGACAGGAAAATAAATTATTGATTTTCCTGAATTTACAGCTTTTTGAATAGCACTTGTATCATCCTGATCATCGAAGCCATTAGCCCCAAAGTGAGTTACGCTAGCCCAATCGCTAAGATTCCCGTACTGTACTGTTGGGACATCCTTAGCTAAAAGTTGCAGCGATCGCTGAGGACTTGAGAAGAGCGTGTAGCTTTGGTGGGAGTTATATTCAACTATGCGATCGCCAGGAATTATATTTGCAGCATTTCTGGCAATTGACTTATATCCCGAAGCGGTAACGTTCCGTACATATAGCCCTCCCTTTTGATTTTCAATAGCATGATTAGATGGTGAGCCACCACTAAAGTTACTATCAATAATAGTGATTAGACCTCTATCATCAATATTTTTGATTACTGGAACATCATTTTTACTAATTAAGTGACGAATACTCAAGATATTTGCTCTATTACTGATACCAACTAATCTTTGTTTTTCAAGCAATAAATTCTCAAATACAATACTGTATTCAGGGTGCCGCACCTGGATTCCGTAATCAAAACCAATAATGTGTAGATTTCTAATCATGCTTGGACCAGGCCAGCTTTTTGTTAATGCTAATCCAATAGCTCCACTTCTGTTCGGATCGCCGGATTTAATTGTTACATTTCGGATTCCACCTTGATTATTATTTAAAAATTCGATGCCAATAGCTCCTGGATTACCTGAACCAGTTTCCACAGTAAGATCGTAGATAGAGTTACGAAAGGCTTGACCAGTTTTTTCAGCTTCGAAAGTTGTAATTATTGGTTTAGGTCTAGAAGGATTAGCAAAGTTTGGGCAATTATCTTTTAATCTAATGATTGTATGGCTTTGACTTTCGCCCTGTAATACTTTCCTCTTATAGGGTTTACCCCAGGCTAATGTTTCACAAACTAAATACACACCATTCGGCAAGTATACTAACCTATTCTTATCTTGAAGAGCACTTTGAATTGCTTTAGTATCATCTGTTTTTCCGTCTCCTACGGCACCATAATACGTTTTAACATTAGTAACGTTAGAATCCTCTGGAAATCTAACCACATTCTCGCCTTTACTATATCTAAGCTCCTGAGCTAAGCAACATGTTGAGGGTATGAAACTGCAACCCACAAGACAAAGTAACAAGCTCAAACATTGGAAACCATAGCGATTGAATAAACAGAAAAGTATTTTCATTTTTAACCTAAGATAAAACAATCCAGAACTATTTTTAGAATGGTCATTCTAGTAAAATCCCTAACCCAAGAACAAAACTTTACAGGTAAATAACTAGTTGCAAACCAACAAGATACTGCCAAAGTGGCAACAAAATTCTGGTTCAGCTCCATATCCTTTTTCAAGGTAACTATAGATTTCTCTAAAAACGTTGTCTCATCATCTCTTAAATAATATCCTATTAGTCAACTTTAGAGGAGGGGGTTAGATTTTGATTTTTGGATGCTTGCTTATAGTCGATAACACGCCACAAACTTGATAAACTATGTGTCCTGATTGTCAATAGCCCGAGTGAAATCTTGTCGGGCGAAAGTAGTCTATATTATTAGAGGTCAATTATGAGTTTAGCCGCAGAATCACATGCTACAGAAATCCAAGCTAATGATATACATCTTACAGGTATCGACTATGTAGAGTTCTATGTTGGTAATGCTCTACAAGCTGCTCACTTTTATCGCACAGGTTTTGGTTTTAGACCAATTGCATATGCAGGTCCAGAAACTGGAATGCGAGATCGGAGTTCATTCGTTTTGCAGCAAGGTAATGTTAAATTTGTTGTAACATCTGCTGTGACAGCAAGTGGTCCTATTGCAGAACACGTTAACTTACACGGAGATGGAGTTAGAGATATTGCATTTTGTGTAGAAGATGCAGCCTATGCCTTTGAATTATCAGTCAAACGGGGTGCAAGGCCAATCATGGAACCTTCAGTTAATGCTGATGCATCAGGAGGGAGTATGATTAAGGCGACAATTGCTGCCTTCGGAGATACGTTACATTCTTTTGTACAGCGAGATCATCAAAATGCAACCTACTTTCCCAACTACCATGCCATCGAGTATCCCTTGCCTGCTATCTCAACAGGTCTTACGGAAATTGACCACTTTGCCATCAATGTAGAACCTGGAAAGATAGACTACTGGGTTGGCTTCTACAAGCAAATTCTAGGATTTTATCAGTCGCAACAGGAAGATATTGCAACTGAATACAGTGCAATGAACGTTAAGGTGGTTCAGAACAGTACCAATCAGATTAAGTTTACCTTGGTTGAGCCTGCCAAAGGAAAATTTAAGTCTCAGATTGCTGAGTTTCTAGAACTCTATTGTGGACCTGGCGTCCAGCATGTTGCTCTATCTTCTGACGATATTGTTCAAACCCTGCGGAGTTTATGTGCGAGTGGGATTGAATTTGTCCACACTCCTGATACTTACTATGATGCTCTAGAAGACCGAATTGGAAAAATTGACGAGGACATGGAAGCTCTACGAGAATTTAATGTTTTAGTTGACCGCGATCAGTGGGGCTATCTAATGCAACGATTTACAAAGCCAGTGCAAACGCGAGCAACACTATTCATGGAAATCATTCAGCGCAAAGATGCTCGCGGTTTTGGTGGTGGGAATATTAAAGCACTCTTTGAGGCAATTGAGCGAGAACAGGCTTTGCGAGGGAACCTCTGATAAAGTCGGGGCTGTTTTGGAATGACAGCCCTAAGCTGTTGTAGCTAACTTTAATTTTGTCTACTTGTCCACTAGTAGAACTAATAACTGTTTCTGAGGCACTTATGAGTTTATCTCAGGACGAAATATCACAGACACCGGGCAGGTGGTTGAGACAGGTAACTGGAGAGACTTCTACTCTGTTAGAACTGCCATTCGATCATGCAAGAGTTACTGTTGAGCACCCTCAGTTTCAATACCAAGCCCTAACTCTTACTAAACCACTGACTCAAGCACTGCTTACACTTAGTCTACAGGAAGAAGTCTCCCTGTTTTCTATTTTACTAACGAGCTTTAAAATTCTACTATACCGTTATACTGAGCAGGACAATATTCTACTCACAACTTCTATTATTAACTCTAAGCAGCTTTTGACTTCAAGATGCTCGATTGTTTGTACATCCTTGAGACCTGACTTGAGCTTCCGTGAATTTCTACTGCAAGTACACAAAACCATTCTATCTGCAGAAGCTTCCTTATCATTAACTTTAAAGGATTTTATTTCAGTAGTTTTGTCAGAAAAAGATAGTTATTCTCCTCTTTCTCAAGTTTTTTTTGCCTATTCCGATGTTTTAGTGCCTGATTTAGATCAGCCCAATGGTCAGTTACCCGCATGGTTAGTTGAACCGACATCTAAACTCGGATCTGATATAAGTTTGTTCGTTGGGCCAATAGAAGCAGGATTGAGAGTAGTACTAACTTATAGCTCTGACCTGTTCAAAACTCAAACCATTGAGCGGATTCTAGGACATTTTCAAACTTTACTATTTAATATAACTGTTTGCTCAAGTCAAAAATTATCAGAATTACAACTGTTGACTGATAAAGAGCAACAACAGTTATTAACAGAGTACTCTGGTAAACCAGTCAACTATCCTATTAATTTAGGTTTTCATCAACTTTTTGAGATTCAGGTTAAACAGAGCCCTGACGCGATCGCGCTTATCTTTGAGTCGGAGCGATTGACCTACTGGGAGCTTAACGTTAAGGCTAATCAACTAGCTTACTACTTGCGATCGCTGGGAGTAACTCCTGAAAGTCGAGTTGGGCTTTGCTTGAGCCGCTCCTTAAATTCTGCTGTTGGATTTTTAGGGATTCTTAAAGCTGGTGGGGCTTATGTGCCGATTGATCCTAGTTATCCTAAGCCTCGCCTTGAATTTTTGATTAAGGATGCTCAAGTGTCTGTGTTATTAACTGAGGCACAGCTTCTTCCTGAACTCTCAGAATATGGTGTTAAATGTGTTTGCCTGGATACTGATTGGCCAACGATTTCCTTATCTGGCTCAGACAACCCGGTTAATATTACAGGCCCAGAGCATCTGGCTTATCTCATTTACACCTCTGGAACAACTGGTCAGCCAAAGGGAGTAATGGTTGAGCATCGAAATTTATCTCATTACATTCTCACTACTAAAAACCTTTTTGAATTTACGTCCTCAGATGTCATGCCTTGCATGGCTCCTTTCTCCTTTAGCATCTCTCTTTTTGAGCTTTTAACTCCTCTTTTAGCAGGAGGTACTTCCCTTGTCTTAAGTTCACATCAAGTTTTAAATTTAAATGATTTGGGGATAATTTTAGAAAGATTGACGGCAATTCATACCGTCCCCAGTCTTATGCGCCAGATCATTAACTGGATTCAAGCTAAGCAATATAATACTGATAAATATGTAAATATCCGTAAGATTTTCATCGGGGGTGATCTAGTTCCATCAGATCTGTTGCAAGCCATGCAAGCAACATTTGTCAATGCCAAGATTTTCGTTCTCTACGGCTGTACTGAAGTGAGTGCTCTATGCTCGAGCTATCATGTTCCTCAAAACCATCAGACGAACAAAAATATCATTGGTAAGCCCTTTAATAATATGAGTTTACGCCTGCATGACCCTTATGGTAATCTCGTTTCCGTCGGTATTCCTGGTGAGATTTATATCGGTGGAGCAGGGGTTTCAAGGGGCTACTGGCAGCGAAAATCTCTCACTGCCGAACGTTTCATTATGGTTGATGGCCAACGCTTCTATCGAACTGGGGATCTGGGTCGTTACTTACAGGATGGAAATATTGAGTTTCTGGGACGTATAGACTATCAGGTCAAAATTCGTGGTATTCGCATTGAAGTTAGAGAAATTGAGCAGGTCCTGAGTCAACATCCTGAAGTATGTGAAGTAGTCGTAGTAGCCCGCGAAGATTCTCCTGGTGATAGGCGCTTAGTTGCTTACATCGTTCCAGATTCTGACCATAAACTAACGATTCACGAACTGCGAACTCTAGTGCAGCTGAAATTACCTGACTACATGATGCCTGCTGCCTTTGTGTTGCTGGAGGCTTTACCCCTCACGCCTAATCGCAAGCTAGATCGTGCCGCTTTGCCGGTACCAGGTCAGGAGCGTCTCAGAGGGGAAAGCGCCTTTGTTGCTCCTCAAAGCTCTCTAGAGCAGCAATTAGTTGAAATATGGGAAGACGTATTAGATTTCCAGCCCATTGGAATCCAGGATAACTTCTTTGAGTTGGGAGGAGATTCCATTCTTGGAGTACGTCTATTTACCCAAATTGAAAAACAATTTGCCAGGAGCTTACCCTTAGCTACCTTACTGCAGTTTCCAACGGTAGAGCAATTAGCAGAGTTTCTTGAGCACAACCAAAATCAAGTCTCCTGGTCCTCCCTCGTTCCAATTCAAACCCAAGGCTCCAAGCCTCCCTTCTTCTGGATTCATGGCGCGGGTGGTAATGTGCTTATGTACCGCAAGCTAGCGAAATATTTAGGTGAGGACCAGCCAGTTTATGGTTTGCAAGCCCAGGGATTGGATGGGAAACAGAATCCTTTGACCCAACTTCAAGATATGGCAGCCCAGTACCTGGAGGAAATCTCTAGTTTCCAGCCCGAAGGACCTTACTATTTAGGAGGACTCTCTTTTGGAGGCATGGTAGCCTTTGAGATTGCGCAGCGATTGCAAGAGAAGCATCAGCAAGTAGCTTTACTTGCCCTAATCGACACTCCTGGTCTTGGTTATCCCAAATTGATGCCGGTTACCCCTCGCTTGTTTCAGTTGTGCCTCTACTTGGGCTATCAATTTATTAGCAAAAGAGTAACTCGAATCGCTCAAGATTTCAAAAACGGTAAGGGGATTAGCCATTTCAACGAAATTTTAGGTTTAAATCTGAAACAATCAATAACCAGAAAAGAAAATAAAATTACAGAAGATCAAAGCACAAAGGATATCCTTCCCCTTGAAGAACAGATCGATGTAGGGACTACTATTGACGGCACTCAGCATATTTCCGGTAAACCTAGTTCTGTTAAGGATTGGTTAGAAACCACAAGCCTGCGACTTTATCAACGGACCCCCTGGGCATTCCTTGCTCCAAAATTTTATTTAGATCAATTCTATTTGGATAGCGACTATAGTTTTGCAGATGTCCTACAAAAAGTGCAAGCTGCTAATGTAAAAGCCGCACTTGCCTAC
>CAZGHV010000011.1:0-14357 GCA_964525705.1 uncultured Candidatus Saccharibacteria bacterium
TTTGTACAAAGCTTCAAGTTAGCCGTAGTAGAGCGATATCGCTACGAGAATATTTTCGAACCGCTGATAACCATTGAAAAATCTATGCAATCCGAGCTTGTGGAGGCTGTTCGTACTGAAATTCGGAGAGGGGGAGATTCGAACTCCCGCGCCGGATTTCTCCGACCTACAGGTTTAGCAAACCCGCCCCTTCAGCCTCTTGGGTACCTCTCCATTTGTGTTCTTTTACCAACTTTTTTCCAAAAAAACAAAATTCCTGCTTAATTTGTATCGTAATACATTGCACAAGTTGGTGTTGAGATTATACCATTGCCAGCATTGAGAACATAGCGGGATATGGGCAATATCGCACTAATTGCTCCCAGTAGAAAGCACATCTCTGCCCTCACCGCTGCCCTAGAAACTGTAGGTCATACAGTCTGCTGGCTGGGAGAAGAGCCGTTGGCTATAAAAAGAACAGACAACTTTGATCTGCTCATCCTGAGCCCCGATCAAACAAGGGGCGGGATTGATTTATGCCGAGAACTGAGAAAGATCGGAATTGACACGCCACTTATGCTCATAGCGGTTCGACAAGATTACTCAGATATGATCTGGGCATACAAAGCCGGAGTAGACGGCTACATCTCCCGTCCATATACAATGGAAGAGCTGCACACACGGATTTCGAGCCTCCTCATTCGCCCTCCACGCACTATCTCAAAGCAAGTTGTGAAGGTCGGAAGCCTGTCAGTTGACAAATCGAATTATATCGCAGCCCTCAATGGGAAACAGATAAAGCTTCGCCGCCGGGAATTTGCTATCTTAGCTCTGCTGCTAGAAAATAGAAATTCTGTTTTTAGCCGTGAGAGTATTAATAAAAAAACTACCAGTGCCCGGAAAGAGTGTGAAGATTATGCAATAGATGTACACGTGAGCAATATTCGAAAGGCCTTAAAACCTTATGCCCTGAGTGATGCTATAGAGACTGTGCACGGCATAGGCTATAGATTTCGTGAAGTTCCAGCACTTGCGGATCAACAAAATTGATCTTGCGGCAAACGAGAACTAATTGTTATATTGCACTAGCTCAGTTACACCTTGGTTACTGCAGTATACTTTTACTTTGTGCCAAAGCTCAGCAAGAAGCTGACTTTATGTGTGGTAAAACAAATGGGTTGAGATATAAAATGGTTATCAAGGAATAGTTCAAAAAAGTTTGCTGCCCGTTTTAACTTAGCATATGAAATCATTACACCACATTGGGGGTAACAGCCTTGGAGATTTCTTACGCAGCACTCGAGAGGAAAATGATCTGAGCATTGAAGACGTGGCTCAATCCACCCACATACGTTCTCAACTGATCGCGGCAATTGAGAGAAATGACTTCTCGGCTTTTGGCTCCGAAGTTTATTCTTTAGGCATAGTAAAGAACTACGCCAAAGCCCTGGGGATTCCCTCGCAAAAGATAGTCGCATTATACAAAAGGCAACAACAACCTCTCCCAGAAAGACAGCAATTACAGGACGTCGGTGGAGTTCACAAGGAGAAATCCAAGTCCCGTTGGCAAATCATTTTCACTCCCAGGCTGGGCGGGGCTGCTGCTGGCATCCTCCTTTTTCTCGGATTTGCTATTTATGCGTTAAATCAACTGTCTGCACTATTTGCACCGCCCAGCCTTCAGCTCACATCACCTGTTGGCCTCACCGCCGACTATGTAGGCGAGATTCTAGTCGCTGGCAACAGCTTTCAGCTTAAAGGCATTAGCTCACCTACAAGTATCGTGACGTTCAACGCTGAGGTTCTGCAGACGGAAGCGGATGGTACTTTTTCGACGAATGAAATACCTCTACGCGATGAGGAGTTGCATATAGTTATAACAGCGACAAGCCAGATGGGCAGAACTTCTAGCATTAATCTCACTATTCGCAAAGGTAGCACAGGCATCGTTACCACAGAAGAGATGGCAATATTGCTAGAAATACGCAACGAGACATCTAGTGTGTTAGTAAGAACAGATGGTAAGATTGTTTTCGATGATAGCGCCTTCCCTGGGGATTTTATTTCTCTGGAGGCAAAACGCACCTTGCAAATAGAGACCCCCACGCCACAAAATATTATTCTCACCATAAATGGTATTAACTACATTGTGGAAGGCATTAATACACTCTGGGAGCTCATTGATGGGCAAGTGATTAAGCAGTAACATTTATCCTTGCCCAGTCCCAAGATCCAATACCACAGCCAGCCCTGGAATGATAGATTCTGTATATCACAGTTCGCTTTGTACTGTAACGCTTCTCTCTCCTAAGTCATATTGACCGCACTACGCATTGCTTGCTATCATTAGTTAATTCCGTTACAGAAAGTAGGCTCAACCAGTAAAGTACGCGAACCACGATGAGAGAGCCACTGGAAGAATTTCTCTTGCATCTCACCCGGGTAGATGGCATGAGATAGAGCAACAATTTCAGATTCTTTTCAGAGTATAAAATAAAGGGTGGCACCACTCGCTGCAATTTTTTGTAGCTTAGAGTCCTTATACCTGCTTCAGCTATTTGCCGGGGTGGGTATGAGGGCTTTTTTTTATTTTGATATTGGCTTTATGACATACCTATTTTTATCTCTGGACTAAAAACTTCCTATGCTAGACCCACAATACATTCGTGATAACTTTGCTCAAGTAAAAAGAAATGCTGAAGAAAGAAACATGGACAGTGGCACAATTGATGAGTGGCTGGAAGTAGATTCAAAAAAAAGACAGATTGTTCAAGAGCTTGATGAACTGAATAGACAGAAGAATGAGCTTGCAAACCTCGGTAAACAAGGACAAAACATCGAATTGCAAAGGGAAAAAGGCATCCAAATCAAAGAGAAGCAGAACAAACTCCAGATTGAACGAAGCGAAATAGAATCACAATGGCTTGAATTAATTAATAATATCCCGAATATTCATGGTCCAGAGGTACCTGTGGGCAAGACCGATGCTGATAACTTAGAGCTACGCAGGGTGGGAGAGATTCCGCAATTTGATTTTCCTGCCAAGAATCACCTGGAACTGGGAACAGCTTTGGACATTCTGGACTTTGAAACTGGCGCCAAAGTTGCTGGTTCACAATTTTATTTCCTCAAGGGTGATGGGGTGCGGCTAGAATTTGCTTTAATACAGTTTGGTTTGGATTATTTCCAGAAAAAGGGCTTTACAGTCGTGATGACGCCAGATATGGCCAAGTCTCGATTCTACTTGGGTACTGGTTATGCACCCCGTGGAGAAGAAGCACAGATATATGAGATCTCTGGAGAGGATTTGGGCTTGATAGGGACGGCTGAAATCACTATGGCTGGGATGTTTGCAGATGAAGTTCTGGAGGAAAAGAGCTTACCATTAAAATTTGCAGCTGTTTCACATTGCTTCCGTAAAGAAAGTGGTGCATATGGCAAGTATTCAAAAGGACTTTACCGAGTACATCAATTCACAAAACTAGAGATGTTTGTATATTCTACTCCAGAGCAATCGCAACAAATGCATTTGGAAATGCTCGCAATCGAAGAAGAGATTGCCCAGATGCTAGGCATCCCCTACCGCGTACTAGAGATGTGCACTGGAGACCTAGGTGCTATGGCTTCCAGGAAATTTGACCTTGAGGCCTGGATGCCTGGGCGAGGTGACTATGGAGAGATCACATCTACTTCAAATACGACTGATTTCCAAGCCAGAAACTTAAATGCCAAATACAAGGACAAAGATGGGAAGAATCGATTCATGCACACTCTAAATGGCACTGCAGTCGTATCTTCTAGGTTCCCTATTGCTATTATGGAAAACTACCAGCAGAAAGATGGCAGCATCAAAGTTCCTGAAGTGCTCATTCCGTACATGGGGAAAAACGTGATCGGCAAAGATTGAATCCTGGGAAATAACTCTTTTCAACATATTTATTAATCACTGGCTATGCCAGAGCTTCCTGAAGTTGAAACAACTATCCGCCAGCTCAAAGCTGTAATGTTGAAACAGCAGATAGTTTCTTTTTCCGTAAGTAATAAGGGCGGCTCACAACTAAATGCCCCTAGCCAAGTCTTTGCAGATACACTGGTAGGAGCTATGCTCCTTTCCCTCGACAGGGTTGGCAAATGGATGCTATTTGACTTTGGGAACAAGAAGATAGTCGGCCACTTAAGAATGTCTGGCAGATACAAAGTTGAAGGAAAGAAAATAGATCATCCCCATAATCGGTTCCAGATTTACCTTGCCAATAAAACTGTAATTAACTATTTAGATCAGCGTAGATTTGGTACGTTTCACCTGGTTCAAGAATTCTCAGACCACCCTGCTCTCAGTAAGCTAGGAAAAGATGCATTGGATCCTAGTCTTTCTACTGACTACTTACTAGATAGGCTCTCTGCGCTCAGAAAGCCTATCTACTCTGCTCTACTCGACCAAAACGTAGTTGCGGGTCTCGGAAACATTTACGTAAATGAGATCTTGCATGCAGCGCAGATTCATCCCCTTACGCCCTCTTATACTATAGATACTAGTGCTGCTCAAAGCATCATCAGCCACACCCGGCGGATATTGCAACTTGCGCTTGACTACAAAGGCACCACACTTGTGGACAAAATGTTTCACGACCCAAACGGGGCTTCGGGTGAATTTACTTCTATGCTCAAAGTGTATGGGAAAAGAAATACAGAGGATGTCGTAGTTCTAAAAATCGGGGGTAGATCAGTGTTTGTGGATCGAAATCTTAAACTATGAGCCTAAATCTTACGATTGGGCTGGCGTTCTAGCAAATCGAGCTCCGAAGGTAGGTAGAGAAATTTCCCACCTGTTGAATTTTTCGTCTCCTCAGAATTTATACCTAGTACGTACGCTGCTAGACCAATCATAGCTGCATTATCTGTAAGTAGTTTGGTGTCTGAAGCATATCTCACTCTCACTCCTCTCCTCTCCCCCAGTGCTTTTACTAGCGAACGAAACTGCAAGCTAGCAGCCACTCCACCTCCAAGCCATATCTCCTTCACATCTGCATGCTTAATAAGTGCCTGCTCAAGTTTCAATAAAAGTATTTGCAGTGCTGCATATTCAAAAATGACACACAATTTCTGCATTTCTTCTTCGGTTAAATTACTGTTCTCACCAGTCTGCTTTATTCCTGCATTATCGCTTGTGTTGCTTAACTTGTTTATCAGTTGCTTTACAGCTGTCTTCAGACCAGAGTAGCTGAGATTTAAATCGTTGCTAAACGCCATTGGCAAAGGGAGGCGCATCTGCTCCTCTCCTGTTTGGGGATCAAGCCCCACAGCATAAAGAGTGGAATGATCTCTAACTAACTGTGCATTTAACAATCCTGCATTTCTGCCAGCAGCTGCCAAGCGTGACACCTCTGGTCCCCCTGGGTACCCGACTCCTATCATTGTTGCAAACTTATCAAAAGCCTCGCCGCAGGCATCATCAAATGTTTCACCTATCCGCTGAAGCGTAAAGCCCTCCCCTACCAATATCAGCTCTGTGTGTCCGCCAGAAACAAGTAACCCAACAGCAGGCAGATTCACCTCACTTAGAGTTCCAGGGGTAATCCAAGAAAACAAATGTCCTACCATGTGGTCAACTGCCAACAAAGGCTTTTGATTTTCCTTGGCTAGTTTCTTTGCGTGAGCAATACCAACCTCTAGTGCAATTGCCAATCCAGGACCTTGAGTTACCGCAATCGCATCAATTTCTTGGCTTGTGATGTTTGCACTACTTAATGCATCGTATATAACTGCAGGAAGCTTTTTCTCATGCTCAAGCCTGGCAATGCTGGGAACAACACCTCCATACGCTTTGTGCAAATCCAATTGAGAATGTATCGTGTTTGAGCACACCTCTTCTCCGTGTGTTACAGCAACAGAGGTTTCGTCGCAAGAGGTGTCTATCGCCAGTATATACGGCGTTTGTTTAAATAGTTTGTTTGCTTTCATTTTGTTGCGTAATCGTAATCTCTCTGTCTTCCACTCCTGTCTCAACAATATTCACAGCGAAAAATCCTACATCTGTGAATTTGATTGGCAACTTTTCTCCCCATTCTACGACTAGTATGTTACCAGGTAGCAAGTATTCCTCAACGCCTATCATACCAGAAGTGCCCTCATCCAATCTCCAACCATCCGCATGAATTAACATATATGTTTTGCCACCGAATATAAATGGGTACTCAGATATGTAACTGTAGCTCGGCGAGCGCACGTGAGCCTGAACGCCCAAACCTATTGCCAGCCCTTGTGCAAAAGCTGTTTTCCCCGCTCCTAGCTGTCCGTGCAGGTAAACAACCACACACTTCCCAGCCATCAGCAAAGGCAGGATTTCCGCTTGAGCAAATTCCTCAGCAAGCTGTCTTGTGTCTTCTACTGTATGACTTATGTATTTCACCACCGATTATATCTCACCCATGCAAAACGCCCAACTGGTATGAGTCATACCTAGTTGAGCGTTTCTAAAAAATCAAAATCTTATGCAACCATCTCGCGGAACTGTTTACCTGCGCGGAATCTTGGTACGTTCTTGGCTGGTACGTTCACTGGTTGATTGGTCTTTGGATTGCGTTTTACGCTTGCTGCTTGATGCACTGAGCGGAAAGTTCCAAATCCTGTAAGTGTAACACTGTCACCCTTCTTCAGAGTTGCCATTACAGACTCCAATACAGCATCTAGCACATCGGCTACAGCTTTCTTGGTTGCCCCTGTCTTGGATGCTACAGAATTAACTAAGTCTTGCTTGTTCATTTTTTATTTCCTCCTTTCTAGTAGAATTTCCCTTTGGGATTGTGTTTTTTACTTAACACTGACGTAACACGTCAGTAATGCTTACAGTCTAGGGCTTTATCATCAGGCTGTCAACAATCGCCCTACTAGGAAAGGCATTTTAACTGACGCACTTCTCTCTTCAGAAACAATTATGCACTTCAAGCTGCAGAATTACTTCGGTCTTAGAAGCCATTTATTTGCAAGGCTTATTCCGGATTGTGTTACAAGCTAATTCTCTCGTTTTACCCAAAAGTCTCTAGTCTTATTTATTTACAATCCATACCCTTAATAGACATTTTTTCTTATTCACTTATTATAATTTCCTCTGGCTAAGCAGATTCTTTTTTGTTAACGTTTGTATATTACTGACCAAAAACAATAGTTCACGTGCAACGTAGTTGCACGTGAAACAGCTGGTATGTGTTATAATTCTGTATGGCAAGAAAAGTAATTCAAATTGGTGACCCAGTTCTTTTGCAGAGTTCCCTAGAAGTGCCAGTTGAGTCGATCTCCAACCCAGAAATTCAGGCGCTTATAGATGAGTTACTCGAAATCTGTGTATCTAGGGATAAAGAGACGGCAGGCTTATCTGCTGTCCAAATAGGAGAGCTTCTACGTATCTATGTGATTCGCAGGATTGATTTGGCCGACGAGGGATGGGAAGTCTTAATCAATCCTAAGATCAAAGTTACTAGCTTGAGGAAGTCTAAATTTTGGGAAGGCTGTTTGTCAATCGGCACTGGTAAACAAAGGCTTTTTGGTCCTGTGACGAGATCCGCCGAGGTTGTAGTTACGTACACTGATCGTAATGGAGTAGAAAAGCAACTTGAGGCCAAAGACTATATGGCGCATATTGTTCAACACGAGCAGGATCATTTAGACGGAGTTCTATTTCTGCAGCACATATCTGACCCAAGCTTAATATTGACTAGTGGCCAGTTAGATGAATATGCTGCCGAGCACGGAGAGTACCCACCTATGGGTTAAAGCTGTTGTCTATTCTGTATCCCAGGGCCTCTGCAACATGCACTGCACTTATAGTTTCCGAATTCTCAACATCTGCAATAGTGAGAGCCACTTTTAAAGTACGAAAATAGCCTCGCATTGACATGTTTAGCTTGTTTACTGCCTTTTCTAGCATTGCTAACGCTCTTGGCTCAACCACAACCTCGGACAAAATATACTTGTTTGTTAATCCTGCGTTTGTAATACTTTCCTTCAAGCCTCTTTTCCTCAGTCTAAAGTCCAAAGCCGATATAACTTGTTTCTGAAGCTCATCAGACGTGGGTTTATTTTCCGTTTCAACTAGACTAATTTGTGCACGTTGCACGTGAATCATTAAGTCCATTCTGTCCAGTATTGGTCCAGATATTCGCTTTCTATAATTATATATGTCCCTTGATCTACAAGTGCATTGAGCAGTCTTAGAACCCAGGTTTCCACACTTACAGGGATTCATAGCTGCAACCAAACGAAAAGAAGAAGGGAACGTCACCGAACGTGTTGCACGTGAAATAGTTACTAAGCCCGCTTCCATTGGCTGACGCAAGGCATCTATTGCAGATAGACTAAACTCTGGGAACTCGTCTAGGAAAAGCACACCTCGGTGTGCCAAGGAAATCTCGCCTGGGCGCGGGTCGCTGCCACCGCCTACAAGTGCCCCCACGCTTGCATTATGGTGAGGAGAACGGAACGGTCTTGAGGATATAAGTGGACATTCTTCATTTAGCAGTCCAACTAGACTATATATTTGCGAAACTTGCAGTGACTCTTCCAAGGTAAGGGGTGGCATTATACTAGGTAAGCACTTTGCAATCATTGTTTTTCCAGCTCCAGGAGGCCCAAATAGCAGCATATTGTGTCCACCTACTGCACATATTAATGCCCCTCGTTTCGCTTGCGATTGTCCAGTAATATCTGCGAAATCAGGGCCAGAACGCCTTGTCTGCTGAAGCATTACTGAGTCTCGAGGTGGAGGTAAATACTTACCTTGAAAGAATTTTATTGCCTCCGCTAGGGTGGATATACCGACAATCTCTACGTCGTTAATGGCAGCGGTCTCATGCAAATTGTCAATCGGCAACATTACCTGACGAAAGCCTTTTGCCCTCAAACCCATAACCAATGGTAGGACACCCTTTACCCTACGTACTTTGCCATCAAGCGCTAGCTCACCCAAGAAGGCAATATTATGTGGTTCAAAATGCAGCTGGTCTGTGGCAAGTAGATATGCCATAGCGATCGCTAGATCATACCCCGGGCCCGATTTGGGGATATCTGCTGGAGCCAGATTAACCACTATATGTCGCGGGAGATAGTCAGCACCGGAATTGCGAATGGCCGATACAATACGGTCTTTTGCCTCCTGCACAGCCTTGTCACCAAGACCAATTATTGCGAAATAGCTAAGCCCATTTCGATAGTCAATTTCTACCTCCACGACTTGCGCATTAAGCCCAAAGAGACACCCAGTATATAATTTGGCGAACATAATGATTTGTCTTGCCAAGCAACGCTCACCATCAAATAGGTGGCAATCTACGTCCAGGCTACCCCTGAAGTTGGCGGTAGTATTTTGCTTGTTGCAAGGAACTAAATTCTATGTGTAATAGTAGCTGGTAGAGAATAAAATAATCCTAAATTTGACTTGCCAATACTGCTTGACATAACATGGTGTGGTGTACACATTTTCCTATCGACTCACAGGAGTAACGTTGGGGTTGCTATCTGCCGGCATTGCCCTAATATACCTTACACCAGTAGCCGCTCAGAACTTAGATTCCGACACCTATACTATTCTGGACGCTACACTAGATAATGGGGGAGGCACGTCGGAGAGCGGGGGAAGTTATTCATTATTGGCCAGCCTAGGGGATTTCTCTTCACATCCTGGGCTAGAAAGCTCTACTTATCGGATAGGTAGCGGTATTCAGCCTGCATTCTTAGCAAATGCCCCAGAAATCTCTTGTTTCGAGACCTCAACAAATGGGTCTTCGGCTTGCTCTACTGGCCCAGCGTATCTGAATACGAACGGCATGGTTAGAGTGTGTGGGTCCGATGGTTGTTACAATAGAGCCAGATTTGAGATAGATGTGAATGATAATCCAACTGATACTCTTTATGGCATTCAGATATCCACAGATAATTTTGTAAGTGATATACAGTACATAGACGGCATTTCTTTTACCCCAGAGGACAGCACTTCACGAACCCTCGCCGACTATCTCACAAAATCAAACTGGGAAATACCCACATTCAATTTACGAGGTCTTTACCCAGCTACAAACTACTACATAAGGGTCACTGCCGTGCATGGTGATTTCACAGAAAGCGAGCCTGGACCAATTTTTGGTCCTGTTCAAACATCAAATGCGCTAGTTTACTTTGACATCGACGTAGCCCCAGACACTGGAGTAGCGGCAGAGACAAATGCACCTTATCTTGTAGATATGGATATCATTTTACGCAATGCCCCTGCAACTAGTGCAGATGACCTTATTTGGCTAGATTTTGATACAAATGCGGCTGGGGGGACAGCAATAGTCGTTCAGGGGTTATACGGTGGACTGAACAGTATCTCTGTGCCCGATTTTTTGGCATCAATGACCACGGACCTAGACGTTACTACATCAGGATTTGGTCTACAGGAGTTTTATTCTACTGAGTTATATACTGATGGTATTACAGGCAATTTGGCGACCCTTACTGGAGATGCAGCCTATGTTGCGGGAGGAAACAATGTAGGTGCAATTGCTACAGCTCCTTCAAGAATATTTTACTCTAACGGTCCCGTCGAATCAGGAAGGGTAGGGGTTACTCTCAAGGCGCGTGCAGACAACACCGTTACACCTGCGACCGACTATTCAGAAGAGATTACCTTTACCGTGGCTGGGTTGTTCTAAAAAATAGTTGAAATGCTGGTGACTAAGGTGTATATTAAAGCGCACGCAATTAACTATTACTGAGCCAGAATGCTGAACAGCTTCCGGATGGGTGTTTTGTTATCCCTTATTTTTCTGGGTCTAGTGGTTCTAGTCATCTATCCCGTTTCTTCGCAAGCTGCAACTTTGGACGCTGCCTGGGTAAGATTAAGCCGGATGCAGCAGAACCTTGATGGAGCAGGCGCCAATTCTGTCACTGTTTTCGTAGGCTTCACTGCAGAAAGAAACACAGCATCAAATAGTACGCTCACACTAGATTTCCCCTCAGACTCTGGATGGTGTAGAAATGCCGGGACTTTGGAGATTGATCGTGATGGTACTAGCGGTGGCGATGTATTGGATGCGCTCACTGAATCGTCTGAGCTAGCTGGTGGTAACTACGAGGTTGACGCATATATCCCCGACGGTACTACGATTTCAGCCACTTGCGCTACATCTGGAACTACTATAACAATTACGAATATCGGAAATTTGACCCAGGGAACTACATATGGTTTTTATCTATCTTCCAGCACAGGCGTAATCGGAACACCAAATAATACCGGAGAGCTGGTAACTGTGACAATTACAAATGGCGCAAATGTAGACTCAGCAATATTTGATGTAGAACTGCTGGCAGATGATACTGTAACAGTGAGCGCAACAGTGGCAGATGCGCCTACTATCACGTGCACACTAGGAGCTACCACAGCCAATCTGGGAACACTATATAAAGGTGGAGCAGCAAATAGCTCTAGCCACACGCTCACAACTACCACTTCTGCCGATGCTACAAACGGCTTCTACTGGACAGTTTACGGTACAGGTGATGGCATAGATGCAGGCCTCTATAAATCTACGGCAACAGTTTACCTTCTACCTTCAGACAATCCAGTGGGAGCAGGCAGTACTCCGGGAAGTGTAGCAAACTTAACCACAGCTGAAGGTTTCGGCATAACTTTGGCAGCAGGAACAGGAAGCGAAACAATTCCTGGATATTTTGACGGCGTAACAGCAGCAGACGTAGGTTTACTAGGAGCCAGTGGGGTAGGAGGAGCTCAGCTTTTGATGTATAAAGTTTCTGCACAGACATCAGCTTCCGCTGCCACAGTCACATACTATGCTAGAGCCGGTGCAACAGCGCAAGCAGGATCATTCACAGAAAATGTTACTTATTCTTGTGGTCTCTATTTCTAGATGTACGGTTGCTAGCTGAAGAATTATTGCGCATTGGCATTACCCACAGTAGAATGAGGAATGAGGAAATCTCATGTTCTGGCGACAATTATATTATTAACCATAAGTTCCCTTACCGTAGGTGTATCTGCACAGGATTCTACCTCACTTGGTTATTCTCCCAGCGCTGTCTATCCGGTTCTGAAGCCTGGAGAAACTTATTCCGGAAAAGTAAGTTTTTGGAACACAGGAGATACCTCTCGCAAATATGATGTACTAGTGAGGGGAATACGCAGCGTGAATGACCAGCCAGGCACTGCCATCCCTCTCGATGAGAAGCAAGATTCACTTGATATTTATAGCGCAAGCAAATGGGTGGAAGTTGATATCACCTCATTTGAATTGGCACCACAAACAACGGTAGAAGTTAAATACACACTCACAGTTCCCTCCACAGCGCTCTCTGGTGGCTACTACGCCTCGGTGATGGCAATAGGGGAGCATGTGGACACTTCAGATCTCACAGGCAGTGTGAGCACAGCTAGCCTTCTAGGGGGAACTGTAATAATTATTCGTGTAGAGGGAGGTGAGGCAATACAAGAGCAGGCCAAATTGCTGGACTTTACAACCGATAGCGAGTATTACATTCAAGGAAGTACTCGTTTTCTCACCACACTAGAGAACAGTGGAAACGTTCACCTATTTCCCACAGGTACAATTCGGGTTAAGAATATATTTGGACAACAAGTAGCAGAAATTGATTTCAATCCTCAAAAAGGGACACTTTTGCGCTCTACTACAGCCACTTTTGAAACCGACTGGATAGACGGATTCTTGCTAAACAAGAACCGCTGGTTGCTACTAGGGCCCGTGACAGCCGAGCTTGTTGCAGTTTTCGCTTCACATAACCCCGGCTTCTCTGGTATATCTGCTCAGACGACTTTCTGGCTTCTGCCTTGGCCAGTTTTTTTGCTGCCTACATTAATAATTGCAGGGATTTCTATTCGAAAATATCACAAAAACAAACATCATGGTTAACCTAAAGCGAAATAAACGAGGCCTGTTAACGATTTTGGGCGTAGGCATCCTGATTTGTGCGGCGTTTGTATTACCTATACGTACTTACGCAGAGTCAAGTTACATCTTTCCAGGTTATTTCTCACTCAATATGGAGCCAGGGGAGAGTAGAGAAATTACAATTCATTATTTCAATGCCGAAGATGAGCCCATGTCACTCGAGTACAAGATCATGCGCTTGGTGCCTATGGAAAACAATACTTTCACTCTCTCAAACACTGAGGAGTATACCTCCTGGGTCACTTCAAGCACCCTACCACAGGTAGAAGCAAATCAAGAAGCTGAAGTAAGTTTTGTCGTCTCCATGCCTGTGGAAGCCACCCCAGGAACGCACATGCTGGCAATATCCATTACACCCCAGCCTGTTTTTGCACCTCAGAAAGATGGGCAGTCAAGTAGGATGTCAATTTCATCAATTTTGTATATAAATAGTGGAGATATAACCTCCGCGACTGGACTAGAGATCACAGACTTTGCAGTGGAAAATAAACTAGTCTTCGAACTTAAGAATGAGCTAATGTTGAATATCGAAAATGAGTCGAACTATGCTTTAAATCTCAGTGGGAAATTCTTAGTATTTGATCCTCGCGGAGCAGTACTTGGCACGTACTCAGATCTAGATTCTGCTCAGCCCCTGCTTCCACAAAACTCATTCTCGTCTGGTTTTGTGTGGGAACATCAATCATCAAACTTACTTGAGAGACTTTCTCTAATAGGAGAACAAACTGCAGAGGTACGTGTGCGATTGGGAGATACAGACAACTACCTAGCAGCCAAGGTAAAGTTTATATATATCCCCTGGGAACTACTGTTGATCTTGGCGGGAGTAGTGATCTTGATAGTTTTTTCATTTATCTTGAGTGCAATTCAACGTCGGAAAATGGCTTCATCCAATGTATAGCAAGCATTTCTTACAATCTGATTATTGGGGAAATATCCGCTCCCAGCAAGGCTGGATACATACTCAGCTCGGAGATTTTTCAGTTTTTCGTAAACACTTGATCGGCAAATGGCATATCGGCTACTCTCCACAGGCTTGTTTAGAGTCTATTGATTGGCAACAGTTACGTTCTTGGGCGCAAGAACATAACTGCATATTTGTCCAAATCGATCCATTAAATCTAATATCTGACTCGAAAGCTAAAGCTATTGTTGAGCATGAAAATTTGACTAAAATTCGCCCCGTTTTTGATAGAAATACAAGCGTAATTAACCTCCAGCTTCCTTTGTCACAATTGCTAGAGAATATGAAGCCCAAAACTATATATAACATTCGGGTAGCTCAAAAGCACCATGTACAAGTAACGATTGATGATGAGCCAGAAAGCTTTGCGACTTTCTTGGATTTGTTCTTTCGTACTTCTGAGAGGCAACGCTACTTTGGTCGCACACCAGCCTACTATCAGATGATCTGGGATATAC
>CAZGHV010000012.1:0-14300 GCA_964525705.1 uncultured Candidatus Saccharibacteria bacterium
AGAGCAGCTACTTCAGAGTTCAGAAACACTGTCCAAAGAATTGGGGTCTTGACAATTACCAGAGAAGATTTCTCAAGAATTTATATCAGACTAAAAGAAGATTTAGCAGTGGCACAACAAGATTTATTCAAGCTTTCAGATAATCACCATAAGATAATTAAAGTGCTAGATGAAGTATTGGCTTTAGTAGAAAATCTGTATGAGACTTATAAAACTGCCCCAAACGATATCAAAAGAACATATTTGAGGATGTTTATTGATAAAGTCTTAGTTGACGATAAAAAAATTGTTGAAGTTAAACTTACTCCAATTGCGCAAAAATTGCTTGAAATCGAACAGGTTCGAATAAGCGGTGAGATTCGGAGGGGACAGGATTCGAACCTGCGTGGGATTGCTCCCTCCCGTTTTCGAGACGGGTGCCGTAGACCACTTGGCTACCCCTCCGTGATTACGGAATTTTAGCACTTTGCAAGCTTTGCCGTCCTTCTCACAGATTTCTCAGCGATCGGAGCTGATTGCCGGTAAATACCTGTTGAACTTTATATAAAGAACAATATATAATCTGATATGTCACAGAATTCAAATACAACAAGTACAAGCGTAGTGGATGAAGGCACAAAAGCAAGAATAGCAAACTTGGGTAGGGTGGGAACGGTGCTCAATGAGTATTCAAATGGGAGGCATTTTGAGAGTGAAATAAATGTTGCGCTTGTAGAGCTGGGTAAGTTTGCAGATGCAGTGGGGCAGATGGGATTGTCTCCGGATCTGCGTAAAGGGATGGACGATTTGGTTTTATTTTTACGAGCAGAGTTGGACAAAAGAATGCGGGATACCTTCAGTACTGCGCAACAAAACTTCTAGAAGGTTGCACCCGGCAGGATTTGAACCTGCAACCTCCACTTCCGCAAAGTGATGCTCTATCCAGTTGAGCTACGGGTGCAAGTGCGTAAGGATTATAACATTATTGAGTATCGGCGTGCTGCTTCTATGGTTGAGATTTATTGATAGGGTTATTATTGGGGGTATTTTTTGTTTGGTCATCTAGGTCGGGTAAAAACAAAGAAACATCAAGATATTCTCCATAAATGGCTTTTGAAACAAAGTTATATTCACTTTCGGCCACATTTGCATACTTTATATGCTGCAGCAGAGAATTAAATATCGGCTGGGTATCGCTCTTGTCTTCCAGGAGTAACATTAGTCTGCGTTCAGGAGCATTTCGTTTTAAATCAAGCATTAATAAATATTGACCATCTTTCTGCGAAAACCAGAATCTAAAAATTGTGTCCCAATGGTAAAGCTCGCCGTATGTATAGACTCCTTGGCTGGTAATTTTGTGCTCAATCATCACAGGAGGGACTGTGCCATGGATAAACCACATAAAGGCAAATGCAGCTAACGCTATGATTAACAACTGGTAGCTGGGATATCGCATTACAGTTACCAGCAGAATCACTGTAAGAATTATAGCTGCGGATGACAGGTACCATGAGCGTGGCTTGGGTTTCCAAATCCTAGATGGGGAAGTCCATTGCTGGCTAACCTCGATCTCATGGCCGGGCTTGTTTTTGGTGGGTGGAGCCTTTAGCTTCACTTTGCTTGCTTTTCCCATGATAGGTTGCTTTAAGCTTTTGGTTCTAAATGAGGTTATTTAATCCCATTCTAAATGGAAGTTGTGGTAGATGCAACATACCTGCTTTTCTGCTTGTGTCTGCGGATTATTAAGAAGCTTGTTGCCAGAAGTGAAGTAACTAGCACGAAGTAGATACCTAGCTTTACCATTGCAATTGTTTCTTGAGATACGAATTTGGCGATGAGCTTGTCTACACTGTTATCGATATTTTGGGCAGTGGACATTGTAGAGCGAAGCAATGCTTCTGGGAAGGTGAGGTTTGAATTGGTAGGAGGAAACTGAGCAATCAAGTCTTCTTGCCGAAGCAGATTTGTAGTTGCTGGGATCTCTGAGACACTCTCAATCATAAAAGATTCTGCCGGCACTTCCCCCAAGCTCCCAAAATATGAGACTGAAACTGGAGCTGGTGTGCTAGGATCTTTTGAGGTAACGTACTTATAGAAGTGGTTGAGATGTCCTCCGATAGCTTGCAAGCCAGACTCGCCCCATGTTGTATCAACTGCTACCCACTTGTTTTGACTGGGGAAATATACTTCTGTCCACTGGTGGGCAATGTTTTCGCCATCTGTTGCTCTGGTATCATAGCCATACCCAAAAGCTGCGCGAGTGGGTACGCCTTGAGCTCGCATGAGTGCTATGAACAAATCTGAATACTCCATGCACACTGCTGCACCACCTTGCAGTGTTTTTACTGCACCCTGCCGCTCATTTAGCCCAAATTTTTTCACTTCGCTGTAATCAATTTTGTCTACTACAAACTCATATGTCTGTGCCAGGATTTGGTAAATGTCCTGGCTGCCGAGTGTAGATTGCAAATCTGTGGCTGCTGATTTAATGGCAGGATCGTCTACTTCCCAGAAGGGCGCAGATTCTGTGGCAAATAAAGCTGTAATTTCAGAGAGATTTCCGGAAATTGTGAGATCTGTGCTGGGATCATTTGTAACGCTAGCTAACCCAGAAATTGTTATCTCACCAGATTCATTTGCGGGCAGAATGAACTCTGCCACCAGGTTACCTTCAGAGTCTTCCAGGACAGATTCTGGTGTAGGGTCAATTTGCGAGAACCATACTTTCTGACTCATTCCTACAGCTTCTACATTCCTGGGGAGCATTACAGTGTAGGTATTGTGAAATAGAGGAATGGTACTAGTGCTGACGTATGGCTGCTTGATGTGAAACTCATAATACTGAGTAGTACCGATCTGAACCCAAGAAACTTTGCCTGTTAGTTCCGGGTGCGTGAACTCGAGTCGCCAAGAATCGCCTTGATCCAATGGGATCTTGTCTGGAGTTACGAGATTGAGAGATCCCATGCTTTTGGGAATAACGACAGTTGTATCAATTTTGGTAGAGATATCTTCATTTTCAAATGCGTAATTCTCGGCGAATGACGGTATGTAGAGATCGTACGTCGCTCCCACTTGAGATAGAAGAGAGAATGAATCGTAATCCAATTGTAATGATCTGGGGTGTGCATAAAGCAGGCTGTGATTACGTACCACTTTCACCAAGATATTTTGTGCATCTATTTCTGTGGTAAATGGCACGCCTGTGCCAGTGTCATCAATCAAGGTGATGGTGGGGAGCGTGAGTGCTATCTTGCTTTCTGCTTCTGTATCGTTCACTACTGGATTGAAAATAATGAAGATCTCCTCTGAACCAGCTGGAACCAGAAATTGCTGGTCAACAACGTTTGCCGTGATTGTTTCTGTAACATGAACTCTGTCTGTGTACACAGACAACAGTCTGGTAGTTTCCTTGCGCAAGATTGTCGCTGCAGCAGGCTGTGGGAGCCAAATTGAAACAATGCTGATTAATGCCAGTGTAAGTAAAAGGGTTTTTCTTTTCACAATACATTCTACATCAAATACCGTCGTTGAGTTTAGTACAATTTTAAAAACTCAGTGGTATACTGACCCTGCTATGAACTTGGAGGCTTTAAATCCACAACAGCGAGCAGCAGTTGAAGCTACAACTGGTCCAGTACTTGTGCTGGCAGGTGCTGGCTCTGGTAAGACAAAGGTGCTTACCTATAGGCTTGCCTACATACTGGATCAAGAGCTGGCTACGCCAGAGCAGATTTTGGCAGTGACTTTTACAAACAAAGCAGCCGGTGAAATGCGTGAGCGAGTAGAGAAGCTGCTTTCTGGAAACGCCAAATTGCCTTGGATGGGGACTTTTCATTCAATATGTGTGCGAATGCTGCGGCGGGATGGGCAAGCGGTAGGACTAAATGAGAGATTTACCATTTTTGATCCTCAAGATCAATTAGACACTACACGTGAGGCTATGGAAAAGCTGAATATTTCAACAAAGGAAGTAAATCCCAGAGCGGTGCATGGCCTCATATCAAGTGCAAAAAATGAACTTGTGAGCCCGGCAGAATATGAGCAGTATGCGCAGGGTCCATTTCAACGTACTGTGGCAGCGGTTTATCCTGTCTATCAAAAACTACTGAGGGAGTACAATGCTGTCGATTTTGACGATTTGCTAGTGCTTACTGTGCATCTACTGCGTGCACAGCCAGAAATCCGCACCAAGTACCAGCAGTTGTTTCGGTATGTGTTGGTGGACGAGTATCAGGATACAAATCATGCTCAGTATCTAATGATCAAAATGCTTTCTGAGAAGCACAGAAACATATGCTGCGTGGGCGATGATGATCAAAGCATTTACTCGTTTCGTGGTGCCAACATTCGTAATATTTTGAATTTTAAAGAAGACTATCCCGATGCTTTGATAATCAAGCTAGAGCAGAATTATCGCTCAACGCAAAATATCCTGGACGCAGCTCATGGAGTTGTGAGTAAGAATTCAAATCGAACTGCAAAAAAGCTGTGGACGGAAAATCCAAAAGGAGAAAGACTGATTCTGTATACTGCTAGTACAGAGAAAGATGAGGCGCTGTGGGTGATAAGGCAGGCCAAGGATCTAGTGCAGCAGGGCGTAACCCCAGACGAAATAGCTGTGCTTTACCGCACCAATGCCCAGTCTCGGGCTTTGGAGGAAGCTTGTATCCAAGAAGCGCTTGTGTATAAAGTGGTAGGTGCATTGCGCTTCTATGAGCGCAGAGAAATTAAAGATATTCTTGGCTATCTGAGGATAATTTACAACACTCAAGATGATGCATCCTTGCGCAGGATAATAAACTCTCCCAAAAGAGGCATAGGTCCAAAGGCACTGGAAAGTCTAGCTGTTAGTGCAAAAGCACAAGGTATGAGTAGTGTTCAGTATTTGCTTTCTGGTGCCGAATTTGCCCAGCGAGGGTTGGCAGATTTTTCTCGACTACTCATCAGCTTATTTCAACTTTCTCAGGAGATGAATGTGGCAGATTTGATGCAGAGGATACTGGAGGATAGCGGCTATTTGTCGATGTTGCAGGATGGTTCGGCAGAGGGTGAGGCCAGAATTGAGAACCTGCGGGAGCTATTATCGGTCGCTCAGAAATATGAGGACTATGATCCTGGGTCCAGTTTGGCGCTTTTTTTGGAGGAAGTGGGGTTAATGGAAGACAACACGCAGGCACAAGCAGGGCTTGCGGCTGTGACCTTGATGACAGTGCATTCAGCAAAAGGACTAGAATTTGAACATGTATTTTTAGTGGGGATGGAGGAGGGATTATTCCCACATTCGCGTGTGTTCACAGCTCCAGACGAGCTTGAAGAGGAGAGAAGACTGGCGTATGTAGCAATTACAAGGGCAAAGATAAAATTATATATGGTACATACAGATAGCAGAATGTATTTCGGAGCTAGGCAACAAAACCTCATTTCCAGGTTTGTGAACGACATTGCTCCGCAACTTCTGGAACGTAAAACTGGTCGTGCTACGGAGTGGGAAGAATACTCAGAGGTATTAACTGGATGGGATAGCCCGCAGCTTCCACAGCTGCAAGTAGGTGATCGTGTCCGTCATGCTCAATTTGGAGAAGGTAGAGTTTTATCTATTGATGATTATATTGTAACGGTCAGCTTTGTGGGGTTGCACGGTAAGAAAGAGCTGGCAAAAGAATTTGCCCCTTTGCAGAAAATTTAATTTCTAGTATCTGTTTTCAGGTGTGATTTCTTCCAGTCTGCGATCTGGGCATGATTCCCAGAAAGTAAAACTTCTGGAACTGTCCACTCATCCCCTTCGGCAGTGAGAAACTTTGCGGGTCTTGTGTATTGCGGGTATTCTGTTACCCCTTTTTCATCGAAGCTCTCTGTTGTCAGAGAAAATTCATTCCCCAATACGCCTGGTATAAGTCTGGAGACAGTTTCCGTGATTACGGCTGCAGCTATTTCTCCTCCTGTGAGGACATATGGGCCGATAGAAACCTGCGCGTCTATGAGATGATCTACAATTCTCTGATCTACCCCTTCATAGTGTCCGCAGATAATTATTAGTTGTGTGAGTTCTTTCTGCCATGTGCGAGCAGTATTTTGATCAAATGCGCTTCCGGCTGCTGAAGTTAAAATCACGCGTGAACCATGTGGTCTGCGTGGATAGACTTTCAGCTCTTTGAGGGCTTTATAAACAGGTTCCAACATTAGCAGCATCCCTGGACTTCCCCCAAACGGTCTGTCATCGACGGTTTGTCGGGTATCTTCTGTCCACTTCCTCAAATCATGTGTGTTAACAACAATTTTCCCAGATTTCATGGCTCTGCCTAGGATGCTGAAATCCAACATCTGCTGCATTTGCTGGGGAAAAATAGTGAGTATGTCAAACTGCATTACGCGCTAGTTAAGAAAGAATTATCCATATGAGTAGAGCTATCTGCCTGCAGATAGAGGATAAACCAGCACTTTTTCTCCGGATGCATTGCTCATGCTTCCAAGCACAAAGCCTAGTACACCAGTAGTTCCTGCCAAAAACAGGACCAATGCTCCAAGAATTGCCAGTTGTACCAATCTACTATGACGGATAACTTCCCAAGTTGTTTTGTTTTGTACTTGCTGACCCAAAAGCTTATTTGTCTGTAAATGTCTTAAGCATCTTGATAACTTCTTGCCGCTCAATGCTATACAAGTTGATTATCGTTGCTGTATCTAGATTTGATTTTTCGAAATCAATTAGCCCCATACCATTCCCGAAGGTAAAAACATAGGGTTGTCCTGGCTCTGTATCTGCAGTTATGTCATCTGCTGAGATTACAATGTTGACTGCCTCTCCTGTGCGTTCTCCGTTGTCATCTACTCTATAGTACTCAACCCCGCTGTTGCGATTACCTCCCACATCCACAACAGTTTTCTGAAACGGATCGTTTAGAAGCATTTTCCCCGGCACGGCCTGATCGCTGATAATAGAAATTTCGAGCCTGAACATCCCAGAAGGAGATGTGAGCTCTGCGGCATAGAGGTATTTGCTTGAACCTGTAGAGGTACGTTCATCTGGGCTTGGCCTGTTGAGTACCCAAGTTGCTGGATAGCGCATGATGTAATTTGCGGTTTCTAGTGTGAGCCAGTCAGTTGCGGGGGCAATAACCATTGTTTTTGAGGACAATGATCTGTCCATTGCTCCCAAGGTATAACCCAGAATACCTCCAGTCCCAGAAATGAGAAGTGCCAGCAACCCCAAAATTAGTAACTGGATGGTGTGAGTGAATGCTTTATCCCATTTAGTGAGCTTAGACATTTTTAATAGAAATTAACCGTGGATAATATCATTTCTGTTTCCAGTAAGGTATCTACTCGTCCAAACCAGAAAATTGCTTTTGTTTCTGGATGCTGCATGTAGTAGCCTACAACACCATCAGATGTTTCAACAATAATTGCTCTATTACTCACTATCTCTGTTTCCACTGGATCGGTAATCAGACAGCTGCTACACTTGGCGTCCAGATCTTGGACGAAAGCAGCTATATAGCTAGAAATATCCAATTTGTCTGTATTAGGGTCGATGCCAATCGCTACTCCATTTCCGGCTGTCTTGGCCAAAAAAGTTAAGGAAATCGGGCTTGAGGTAAGGACTTTTGGGGAAATAGGCAGTACATCTTGTGCAGTGAATTCGCCTGGATACGATAGGCTGAGACCGTTTGTAGGGTTCAAGTATTCTTGCCAGCCTATTGTCTGTTCAGGATCAGCCGTAATTTCTGGCATGCGAGTGTATACTGGTGGGGCAGTGATGACGTCTGGATTTGTCATTCTATCTGCTGAGTAGCGCAGAGCAGTACTCTCGCGCGAGGCAGCATCAATCGTGGCTACTGAGTAGCCAAGTATCCCACTGGTTGTAGCTACTAGGAGTAGAACAATGCTTAACACCAATAGTTGAATAGCACGACTTTGACTTAAGTCTCTCCACATTGTGTTTTTATTTTTTTCCATGAATTCGAATATAATAGTTTATTTTGTCCATTATATTTAAGAATCAGTAGTTTATCAAATTGTATATTTCTATATCTTCTCCTCCCATTCGCCAGTAAGCAATACCGCCGATTTTATAATCCTTGGCTAAGGAGATCCTGTGTTTGGTAGTTTCCACTGTGGGGTAGTAAACGTAATACTTCTTCCCCTCATATTCGTATGTGAGTAGGGACTCCGATGAATCTGGACTAATTACCTCTGAGGTCAAGTGGCTGCGGGCGAGCACTAGCTGTGAGTCTGTGACCGCATCTGCAAGACCTTTCCCGGCACCTGGGTTTGCCAAAATCCCTAGATATGGCCAAACAGGTCCTTCTGTGCCTGACCAACCATCATAACCATAAAGTGGCAGGCTGAGGACGATCTTTGAACGATCAATATCGCGAATCGCTTTGCGGAGAATTGCCTCTGTCCAGTCTAGCGGGGCTACTGGTCCGGGGTAGGTTGATGTATAGCTGGTGAGATCATAGGCCATGATGCGGATTTCATCTGCGCAGTGGCTAAGTTCCATCCAGTTTTGTGCTTGGCGAGTCTGTCTGAGTGTGCGGAAAATATCGCTCTCTGTCCAATTGCTAATGACAGTAACGGATGTAATCTTGCCCAGTGCAGAAAGCTGGGAGTTGAGTTCACAGATAAATTGGAGAAAAGGCACTTGATCTTGCAGGTATGTTGATTCGTAGTCAATGTCCAGTCCATCGTAGCCATGCTCCTGGACCTCATCAATTAGATAAGTAACATGGGCACTCAAGCCTTCTGTTGTAGAGATCGTTGCATGCAAGGCATCGGCGTCAAAGCTGGCGATAGAAGGAACTAGTAGAATGTTTTGCTCTTCCGTAAAGTTGCGTAGCTCGGGTAATCCACGAATAGCTTCTCGTACTCCGGTTTCTGCTTCCAAATAGTACCAAACTGGAGAAACGCTGCTGAAATTGGAGGCAGCTGCCTGGAGCGAGCTGTAACCAGAATTGAATGCCCAGTCTGGAATCCAAGCAGTTTGAGTGAGAGTTTTGTTGGTAGAGAGCGCGTCATTAATTGGGGTCTGTGTGGGTAAAGAGAAGTCAATATCAGAATCCTCTGCCGGTGGATTCTGGGGGACTTGACTTATAGAGCGTGTAGCTAGGAAGAGTATTCCTACTAGGATTGCACCATAACATACAACAACCAATAGCGTTCTTCGCATGTATAATTATATCGCATGATAAAAACTCTTGCAGGATTGTCCGAGGATATTCCTTAAACTTATCGCTTATGAAGCAGAGTAGCGACATTGCATCATAATCGGAAACATTTGGAATTTTCTCCTAGGCAGATATTCAAGCATAAACTTATAGCTCGGCTCTGGGCTGCAAAAAGCGAATCACGGGGAAGACGGATTCCCTTTTTGGTTATAAATCAACAAGTTTGAGGTCTGGAACTAGATCAAATGTTTGAATCTCATATGTGAGTAATGGGACCTCTTTTACTATGGCTGTGGCAGCAACTAGGGCGCTGGCTAGAGTTATATGGTCTAGCTCTTTCACAATATCTGCCGCTTTCCGAGCAATTTTTTCATCAAGATCTGCAAGCTGGAGCCGAGTAGAGATTAGATCTGTCAGTTTTGTTTGGATATCAGCTTGCTTTTCCTCTAAACCGATTAAAAGCTCGGTAATGACCGTAACTGGAACAATTAGCTTGTAATGATCCCAGATCTGTGTGAGCAGACCCTCGCCTTTTTTGAGGTACTCAATGATAATACTGGTGTCTACAATTAGTTCATCCATATCTTTTATTTTTAACTAAATAATTGGCGGGCAGTTTTTACCCATTCAAGCTCAATCTTACTTTTTCTATCCCAGCTTTTACCTCCCAGGCCTTCTAGGTGGATAATGTCGTCAACTTTATCGGCGATTGCCTCCAAAAAGTTCTTATGATCTGGTTTTTGTTCCTGCTGTAATGGGTGCTCCTTTGACTCACTGTCCTCCCCAAACACGATCTTGTTTATCTCTGGCTTCACTGTGGCTATAGGGGCTATCGCCACTGGCGGCTCGGCTTTTGGCTTGTCAGCATTTGGGGTAAACGGTACTGCAGTTTCTACAGGTTTTTCTATTTTTGGCTTTGCAGGATGGGAAAGAACGCTCGAAATGGGTTCCTTTTGGGTTTGGGCCAGCTCTACTGGATGTTTTTTGGCTGTAATAGCACTTGGCTCTTCTTCTGGTTCATAAGTGCTGAGAATGAATCGGGGCTTGTTGTACGACGTAATAATCACACTGCCATGCTTTTTTGCCAGCGCAAACACATTGCCGGTCTTATTTTTTACATCTGTGAGAGTTGCAGTTGCTTTTCCCATAAATTATCTTACTATAAATTTAGCTAATTTCCGGCTACAAGTCTAGTCACAATCTCTGCAGGTATATTGCCCAGAATGAGGATATTATCTCCGGGAGATGCATTTGTCCGCACACTGTATATCGCTTGATCTATGTTTCTGGTGAGTATGAGCTGTGTTTGGGTGTTGTTTAATTTTATCATTTTGATTAGGTGTTTATCTGGGGTAATTAGAATGGATACTTTTGACTGGATAGCAGTTGCAAGGTCTGCATAGAGCTGCTGTTTGTGTTTTCCTAGTTCCTTTACACCCTCTGTAATCAATATAGTGCGGTGATGGGGCAAGGCTTCCATATTGTGTTTGATAGACTTGAAACTGGGTCGACGTGGATCAATGAATAGTTGAGTATCATTGTCACCTGGCAGCACTTGCCAGCGTGTGGCATCTATGTGTGCAGTCTTTAATTTGTACGCAATTTGCTCCATGTTTAAACCTAGAAGCAGGGCGGTACTTGCAGCCCCCAGGTAAATTGGTAGCAGGGATCTTTTGCTATCTGCAAGTTGTATCTCTTGCTGTCCCCAGTGGGTATTGAGTAAAAATTGGAGGCTTTTTCCCTCTGCCTGAATCTCTGAGGCAGAAATAGCTGTAGTTGTGATCTCGCTAGCCAAGAGATGCTCAATTTTTTTCTCCTGTGTGGTGTACACGACCTCTTTGCCAGTGTTTAGTTCGATTAACTTGCGGACAAATGCATCGTCACCATTAAGTACCGATGTTCCGAAGTGCAAAATCTCGGCCTGGGCTACCAATAACTCTTGTGAATTCTTGAACAGACCTAAACGCCCTTCATCAATACTATGCACGATTACGATTTGCGGCCGCAAAAAATTGGCGATAGCTGCTAGTCTACCTGGTCTCAGAGCTAGGGCTTCCACAATATATATGTCTGACTGAGGAGATAGGTGCTGGTTGATATCTTTTGCTAAATCTGTGAGTGAGGTCACGTTTCCTGGGCTATAGCTCACTTTTGCCCTTCCTTTAAGTAAATGCAATAACAAGTTCTTGAGCTCGGTTTTCCCAGAACTGCCTGTGATTACGATAACCTTCAGGTCTGAGAACATGGAGAACTTGATGCGTGCTTTGTTTATGAGCAATATTGCTTGTAGTTGCCTCACGGGGAATGTAATGACCAACAGCAGAATTCCCAGTAGCGGACTTGCGATATCTACCAAAATGCCAGTTAAGGTGGCAAAGACTAGGAATAGATAGATAGCAGGGATAGTCAAAAAACCTTCTGGCGAAGTTGTGGGCAATATGCTCAGTAATTCTGCAGGGCTACCCAATGTTTGCACTGCAGTTACTGGCTTTGTAAGTAGAGCAAAAAAACTGGGAAGTAGCCCCAGGAGTAGAATTGCAGATATCAAAATCCCAAAGCTGCCGAGATCAAGGCGAATAGCTGGCAGTTTCCCCACAGCAAGCCTGCGAATGATTTCAAAGTTATCGTTTACCCACATCCCAAATGCAACAAGTATTCCTACCAAAGGAACGAGGCTTGCTGGGAACCAGATAAAGCTGAGGGTGGCAATGAACGCACAGAGTTTGATAACTGTATGCCACCATGCTCTGTGTGAAAAACGGAAATCCCACCGCAGAGCATGAGCAGTGCGAAAGAGACTGTAGTCACCAGCTTGAAATAATTGGATGTCCCACAACAGATTAAACAGAATTGTACTAGCAACCGGCAACCAGAATATTAGTTTGACAACTGTCTCCAAATTGAGCATATAACATCATACAAAATTTCACAGTAAATTTGTGTAAAAGATAAGTTGAATAGACAACAGAGAGAGGCTATACTTTTGTGAAGCAAACCTGCCCATGACTGTAGATGACTTTGTGAAAATTATTTTAGTGTTGTCTGTAGCAATAGCTATAGTGGGTATTGCTTTGCAGTTAATGCGTGTTTTGGGAGGGGTCGCAGACAATTTGCAGGATTTACGCAAAGCTGTGCAAAATGTGGGCAAGATTACCGATATGGCAGTGGAAGATTATGGAAAGCTGAGAGGGCTGGTGACTACACTGGCTGATTTGGGAGACAAGTTAAAGAATATTGCTGGACCCGTGAGTGCGTTGTTGTCAAAGTTGCCTGTGGGAAAGGATCGTACGCCTCAATAGACCTTTGGCGGTGGCTACAGGTCGGATTTTGCAGGATACAAAGGGCTATTGCACATTGCTATCCTATAGGGTATAATTAAGTATAACTATTTGCAAAAATGGCAAAGAAGAAGAACAAAGTAGATGCTCAAAAGAAAGATTTGATAGTCAAGTATCAAATGCATGAAGATGATACTGGCTCACCAAAAGTCCAGATAGGTGTGCTTACAGAGAGGATAAATAACCTGATTGAACATCTGAAATCTCATAAAGGAGACAACGCCTCGAGGAGAGGTTTGCTTAAATTGGTGGGGCAGAGGAGAAAGTGGATAAAATATATAGAGAAAAATTGGTCAAAAGTCGAGGTGTCAAAGTTAAAAAAAGAATTGAGTTTGTAGTATTTCGAACTGAGTAATAATTGAATACCCGCCAAAGATGGCGGGTATTTTGTTTTTAGGTGGGTTAGAATGGTTATATGTGGAAAATAGGGCTGCGCAATCGGCAAAGAAAATTTGGGCATACGAAACCAAATCCGAGACGTAAAAATAAGAATGTGTCTCCAGTAGCTGCGTCTGTGCGGAAGCAGAGAACGTCTCAGGAGCGAAGACGACGTTTTCTTGGTGTGGTGATTTGGCTGCGAAAAAAGGCCAAGCTTGGATTGATAATTGCGGGTGCAATCGTATTACTTATAGCGATTGTAGGAGTGGTCTCGGTGGCGCACACTGCTGAAGTTTACAAGCTTGAGGAGATTGTTGTGCTAGGGAACTCGCAGATTACAGATCTTGAGATCATTTCCGCTTTGCAGCATTACATTGGCACTAGTTTATGGCTCACACCTACTACTCAAGTAGAGACGGAACTGCGTGAAATATTCCCGTTTCTGCGGGCAGTTTATGTGCGTAAACTTTTGCCAGGGAAACTGGAAGTGCGGATTGTAGAGCGTTTTCCCGTGATGGCGTATGTAAACCTCTCTGGTGCGTATTTGGTGGATGAAGACAATGTTGTGATTTCGCAGCTGGGAGCCTCTGAAGCTGTGGGGTTGAACGATGATGAATTGTTGGTTGTTAGTGGCTATGGGGATGTGAATGCAGCCTATGTTTATGAGAAATATAGGGCGGGAATAGAGAGCGAGGAAGAGCGAGATAAAGTAGTCTGGGAGGAGGTCCCCGAAGCAGAAAAAAAACAGGCTTTGGAGTCGCTACGTCAGGAATTGTTGATCCGGGTCAAAGTATCGTTGGAGTTCAACTCTACACTGGTTGCTCAAAGTGGAGTGGTAGATTTGCCGCTGGTTCTGGGCTACGATGCAGATGTGTGGGATCCTGGCCAGAAGCTGCGTGGAGAAAGGTACCTGGTAAGCAAGGGCATTATTGACTATATGGCTGCAGAAGCGCTATCCCTGGTCAAACTGGAATGGCAAACGGATTTTACGGTGGTGGCAACTTTGGCAGAGGGTGTACAAATATTTTTCACCTCTACGAAACCAATTGAGGGACAACTGTGGTTGCTTGATACAGTGCGTCAGCAAGCAGAGCTTATAGGGGTAACGAGCATAGATGTGCGAGGGGAGCTGGTGGCGGTGAGATGAGGCTGGGGGGAGTGGGGATGACCGTAAGATAATCTAGCCCCCGCCTGGGTTTACCGGGCGGGGGCTCTGTTGGCTATTCTTTAAATGATAGCAGCACTACTGCTAGATGTTTTCTTCTTTTTGTAAGGATAGACCAATATCCCACTGCCTACGAGAGCTCCGATAACTCCAACAGTGATTACAATGATAGATGTTATAGGTGCGCTGCCCACATTCTTATCTTCTTCCAGAAGAGGGACTGTAAAATAGTATGTGTAAGTGACGACACAGATTTTAAATTTTAACAAT
>CAZGHV010000013.1:0-6800 GCA_964525705.1 uncultured Candidatus Saccharibacteria bacterium
AGGATGGCATTGGCAGTTGTAGTATTTGTGGAAACATATGTATGGGTGATCGCTGCACAGTTTGCTCTGCAGATGATCGTGATCACTCCCAGCTATTGGTGGTAGAAGGCGTACTTGATTTAGTCCAGATAGAAAAAGCTTCTCAATTTCATGGTGTATATGTGGTTCTGGGAAGACTATTATCGCCAGTAAATGGTGTGACAATTGAGGGCACAAATGCGAACCTGCTTTGGAACTGTCTGGCAGCTGGAAAAGTAAAGGAGGTGATATACGGGCTTCCTGCTTCCGTAGAGGGTAAATCTACAACTATTTATTTACGCACAGAGGTCGCAAGGAAATTCCCTGCTATAAAGCAGAGCCAGTTGGCAAGAGGTGTTGCTGCAGGTATTAGCTTGGAGTATCTGGATCCTGGTGTGCTTGGTGAGGCTTTTACGAACAGAGTGGAGGTGAGCTAGTGGTGTGCAATAAAAGTGATCGGATACGATGCTGAGACTAGTTCTTGGCTAAAATGTGATATGCGAATATGGATATAATCACCTGCTTTCATTACGAATAGACAGTTATTTAGAATCACGCATTTTGCTACCCAGGATTCCGATGCCGAATGAATATCTTTGCACACTTTCTCTGCGACAGAGGATTCACGAGTGATGAAAATGGCCGCAAGCTGGCAGTTGAGATTGGTAGCTGCCAATCGCTTTGGGTGATTTTCTGCTTTGCCTTTATACCGACCCGATGGATTCCTCTGCAGGCTGGATGTTGCTCTGTTATGGTTGTGTAAAGGCTCATAATTTGGTATGATCCCTATGCTTAAAAGTTAATAAACTTGAAGACAAAGAAATCTGATAAAGCTGCGAAGAAATACGAATTGGCATTAGTGGTGAAGCCATTGTTGCCATCTGATGTCACACAGAAAGTCATAGAGCCTCTATTTGCAACTATCAAAGAGTTGGGAGGGGAGGCCTCTTTGCTGAAAGACGGCGAGGGGAAGGAGTATGAGATAGCAAAGAAGCATTTGGCATACCAAATGGATGGTCATTTGGAGGCATACCACGTGTTTATAGATTTATCTCTACCTAGCTCAAGTGCTAAGGAGTTGGAAAGAAAGCTGAAATTCACACAAGATGTAATTCGTTTCTTGCTTATCAATAAATAACAATATGCGTCCCAAGGCTAAGAATAAAAAGAAAAGACTAGTACCGGCAAATTTGAAGTGCCCATTTAATAAGAACCCGGATTTGATTGACTACAAGGATGTGTATAAGCTGAAAAAATACATCACCACACGTGGGCGGATACGTCCATCTTCGACTACTGGCGTCTCTCCGAGATGTCAGCGCAAACTATCTCTTTCTATCAAGCGTGCGAGGTATTTAGGTCTGCTGCCATTCACAAATTACTTGTAGTATATTCGCTACTTGGCGATCTAATAGACAAGTAATCTTACATAAACAAAGTCTGATTTCTGCATCTGCTTTTTGAATTAATCCACAGAATTAGGGTTGAAATTGCGATGGGTAATTAGTGCTAATTTGAAGCTACTGAATATTTTTGCACATTTTTGGAACTGAGTATTTAGCCGAGATGTGGAAATCTGCTAAGATGTTATGCTCATGAATCAAGATAATGCGATTAAAAAAGATGTCCCGGTTATTCTAATATCTCTGGCAGTGATTGTTGCCTTTGCGGCTGGGTTGCTGATCGGAACGCAACAGGTCAATCCAGTGACGAATGAGAGTAGTGAGCCATATAGTCAGGCTTATCTTCAAGACTTATATTCAAAGATAGCTTCTGTTTATTTGGGAGACATGCCGAGTGTTGACGATGTTACTCACAAAATGGCTGCTGGTATGGTGGCTGCTTTGAATGATGAGCATTCGGCATTTTTATCTCCTCAAGAAGCAGAGGATTACCTGGATTCAAATGCTTCTACCTTTGAGGGTATTGGAGTGCAGCTGGGTTTCAATGGGCAGTACACGATCGTTTCTACGCCTCTGGAGGGGTATCCTGCTCAAGCTGCGGGTATGCGGGCTGGTGATTGGGTGTTGGAAGTGGATGGGGAAGATATGGCAGGCAAGCGTCCAGAAATTGTGGCAACATATATCCGGGGTGAAGCTGGCACAAGTGTGGAGCTTATCGTCTACAGAGAAGCGGATTCTAGTGTGCTTAATTTCACAGTAGAAAGAAAGGAGATTGATCTGGAGAATATTACCTACAAACAGCTAGATAATGGGGTAGTGGTGATTGATATTGTTAAATTTACAGAAGGTGAGGATAGCAACCTAGATGGCATTCAAGTATTTGTGCGTGACTGGGATAGGGTTGTGGATGAGGTGGCAGAATTGCAACCAAAGGGCATAGTAGTTGATTTGCGTAATAATCCTGGGGGCTATGTGGATGCCGTTGTTTATGTGGCTGAAGAATTTTTGAGCGAAGGTGAAGTGATCATGCGTGAACAAACAAAAGATGATCAGGAGTTCTTGTTTAAAGATGATCGTACTGGTAGTTTGGAAGATATACCTCTGGTTGTACTCGTAAATGAGGCATCTGCTTCTTCTGCAGAGATATTTGCGGCGGCGATGCAAGATAATGGTAGGGCAAAAATAGTGGGTATGCCCACTGTAGGTAAAGGTGTAGAGCAGCGCCTCATACAAATGCAGGATGGTGGGCTTCTGTTGGTGGTTTTTAAAAAATGGCTTACTCCAAATGGTGTGAATATTGATGCGGAGAGCCCTATAAAACCAGATGTTGAGCTTGAATTAACACCGGAAGATATGGACTTAATCCCAGGGGACGATATTGACTCTCAACTGGAGAAAGCTATAGAGTTACTGCTGACTTGATTTACTTTTAGTGTCTGCAGGTCAGAAACCTTTCTCTTCCAAAGCTATCCAAAGCTATTTCGCACTTATAGTTTTTCTGCTCAGCAATTTCCTTTGCTTTATGGATTGTGGTGGGGCTGAGTTCCATAATTATGTGGGGGACTGGAGTAGTTAGTCTTTCTATGAATGACCAGATGTAACGTACAATATTTAGTCCATCTTCCCCTCCGTCAAGCGATGTTCTAGGCTCATGTGATTTAACAGCAATAGGTAACTGATCATATTCGTGGCTGGTAAGATAGGGTGGGTTACTGATGAGAAGATCAAATTTACATCCTGGCGTACATTTCCATGTTTGAATTCCCAAATTTACGATTTTGATACGCAAATTATTCTTGTTTGCAGTAGCGGTACTACCTTTGTAATTAAAGCTGATGCCGATATTTGAGCTCAGATTATTTGTGGTTGTGTACCAGGCGGGAGTTGAGGGCTCTATGCCAGTGAGGTGCAGCTTGCCTTCTAGTTCACTAGCCAGCGAGGTAATTATGCATCCACTCCCGGTTCCTACTTCTAGAATGTGTAAATCTTTTTTGCGGGTGTGTTTTATTTCTTGCATGACCTTCGTAATCAATTCTTCTGTTTCTGGGCGCGGGATGAGGACATCTGGAGTTATCTTCAATGTACAATCCCGAAAGGGCACATTGCCAATTATTTGGGCTACAGGAACCTGCATGTTGATCTGGCGCAATATACCATGTACAACAGCCTCCTGGTTTACAGAGAGTTGAGTCTGATTCCAGCTGTCAGTGAAAGATAAGCCAGTGGCATAAGCTAGTAAATGCCTAGCGGTTATTTCTGGTTGGGGATAGGTATTTGTTTTGAGGGCATTTGCGAGGATTGTCAGCGCATCTTTAAAGCTGCCCATGATCATTCTTTGTCATCAATTGCAGTGATTGCCTCACCTGCTGCTAGTTGCTTGCGTAGTTTTGAATTAACTGTATTCACTATCTCGCCGAGGTTTCCTTCCATCACTTCTGTGATGTTGAACCACGACTGTCCGATACGGTGGTCTGTGATTCTTCCTTGGGGGAAGTTATAGGTGCGAATTTTGGCAGACCTGTCTCCGCCTTGAATAGAACTAGCTCGGATATCTTTTGCGCTTTGCGCATCTTGTTCCATTTGCAAAGCCCTTAATTTGCTTGCTAATACAGATAGCGCTTGTTCTTTGTTGCGGTGCTGAGATCTACTGTCCTGGCAGGATATAACTATCTGTGTAGGGAGATGCGTAACTCGCACAGCGGAATCTGTCCTATTCACGCCTTGTCCTCCTGGACCGCCAGAGCGAAACACGTCTATCCGGATGTCTGTTTCGGGTATAGAGATTTCTTTCCAAGGTATCTCCGGTAGAATAACTACCGATATTGCAGAGGTATGAATGCGTCCTTTTGATTCGGTTACTGGTACTCTTTGTACTCTGTGTACTCCGCTTTCAAAGCGTAGTTTGCCATACGCACCTGGACTAAGTACTTTAAGGATGGCTTCCTTGATACCACCCGCATCGTCTGGATTTGTATGTACTTGCTCTATTTCTAGCTTCTCTGCGGTGAAATATCTGGTGTACATGCGCAATATCTCTTCTGCAAATAAATTCGCCTCTACGCCGCCTGTCCCTGCACGAATTTCTATTAGAGCAGGCCTATGATCATCGGGGAGCTTTGCAGTTGTGAGTTCTTCTAGCTTGGCGCGGGCAGCTTCCACCTGCGGAGTGAGCTGAGATATTTCTGCAGCAGAGATATCTGCCATATCTGGCTCACTGGCTAATAGTTCATGGGCCTGAATTAATTGTTTGTATAGGCGGTCATATGTATCCCAGATATCTATGAAGGTCGTTAGCTCTTGTACTTCTTGATTAATCTCACCTGCTTTCTGATAATCGCTGGCGATTTCTGGCGATTGTAGCTGAGAGAGCAACTGCTGTAGACGATTGCGTTTGGAATCTATGTCAAATCCGGCAAACTGGTCAGCTTCCATGGTTAAATTTGCTTTAATTGTAGGTAAAGGAGATCTCGGCTAGGATAATTGCTTCATCATATCCCGCAATGTGAGAGCCGGAGATTTACCTACTTCCTGAGTGGGAGATTTACGCTGCTGCACTTTCTTTCTTTTCTTGATTACTGCATTGGGATTTGCGCCAGACAATCTTGCCTGGAATTTTTTAATGGTATTCCCGGTATCTACTAGCACCTCCGCTTTACCGGTGTAATGTGGGTGGCAATTTGAGCAGATCTCTACGGAAAGATTTTCTCCTGTAGACCCGACCTCGTGTACAGCACCACATCCTATACAGGTTATCTTTGTTGTTTTATTGTAAGCAGGGTGAATCGTTTTCATGGCTTCAGGATTTTAGCACTGTAGGCGATATTGTTCAAATCTTTGGTTATGAGGGCATGGGAAGAACCTGGTGTTTGATTTTTGATATAAATCCTTGTAACTTTTGGATGATTTGTGGCACATATAGATAACAAACATGAAACAGATACAGGAAGCATACGATAAATACGCTCAAGATGTATATCGTTACGCTCTTTTTAAACTTAAAGACAAGGATGAAGCTTTGGATATAGTGGGGGACACGTATGCAAAACTCATCCAGCAGAAGGAGAAACTTGTGAATATTCAAAACATGAGATTATGGTTGATCGGAATTGCTAGAAATATTATTTATCACAAATTCAGAGATCTTGCTCGCCAAGCTGATATACCAGATGAAGGCTTTGATAGCTTGGCAGACGAGTCGCAAAATGTGGAGCGTGAATCTTTGTCCGCTGAGTTAATCGCATTGGTGGGAGACTTGCTGGGAAGGCTTGATGAGCTTTCAAAAGAGGTAGTTATATTGCGTATATGGGAAGAATTAAAATTTGAGGAGATAGCAAGTATGATCGGAGAAAAAGCATCAACTGTGAAGTTGCGCTACTATCGTAGTTTGGAAAAACTACGGCAGGCAGCTGCAGAAAATGGAGAAAGTAGGGATGTACGTTCGTTGACATTACCAATAATCATTTTTGCTATTGAGCAGCTGGGAGTAACCGCGGAATATTCCTGGACTAGCGATATGGCAAATAAGCTAAAACAATCATTATCTTTTAATCAACAAGAAATGGCAGAAAATCTGCAAAAAAATTCTTGGACTTGGTTAACCCGGTCCAAAAGGGGTGTTTTATTGCTGGGGCTAGGATTGCTGGTAGTTCTGGTGAGCGGGGGTACAATAGTTTATCTGGCTATGCAGGCAAATAAACCTGCAGTAGAAGACGGCTTGGAGGAGGAGCCAGAAGTGGTGACTAGTGTGAGCTTGTACAGCAGTGCATCTGCCACTACGACTGCAACAGTTGCTTCTACCGTGAGTGTGACTAGTAGTGCATCTGCACCTACTGCATACACCTATGTAGATGATAACTGTAAGCTGAGCTTTGATTTGCCTATCCAAGGCGACTATAGCTCTCCTGCGTATTTGCTTCCCGATTCTGTGCCTACCCCAGATATGGCTTATCGCTGGGGAGTGTATACGGGGACAGGTTACACAGGTGCGCAGTATTCTCGAGGGGCATTTCATTTTGCACCTTGTGGTCCAGGCTGCATCCAAGAGGCAAATGTGCACATTCAGTGTCCAGCTTCTACGCTTAGCACTGATCAGCTAGCTGAGAATTATATTGCAGAGAATCTTTATGGAGGTGTGGTCAAAGCGAACAATACTGTTCAGTTGGGGAAACAGATGGTGCGTTATGTTGAAATTGAGAGTATGGCACCTGATAGCCCAGGCGGACACTACTTCTTTGGGAATGGTTCTATGGGTTATCAGGTAAGCGTGCGGGATAATAGTCCCGATGGGGCAACTAGCCTGCAAGCTCTGCTAAATTCTTTGCAATTGGGTCTGTGAGTTTAGGGGTGGTTTGAGAATCTGAGGCGGCCCCGACTTTGTCG
>CAZGHV010000013.1:6810-12879 GCA_964525705.1 uncultured Candidatus Saccharibacteria bacterium
CCCCGCCTCATGTCTCTGTGTTTAAAGCGAAGCCCTTCGGCAAAGTGCTTTTGCTACGGGGGCTGGGGGTAATCCCCCTGGTTGCAAAGTCAGTGGTTGCTGTCTGGTTGAATAGAAGTATTATACTTCTCGTAGCGCAAACCATGTGTCATCTAAGCAATACAGCCCGTCTGCATTTGCTGCATTATCTAGCTCGCAGGTGATATCGGTAGCTTCATAGTTAGGAGCAGCGTGCGTATTTCCTGAATCGTAAGATCTGGATAGTAGCCGTTGCACCATGTAACTCCTGAATTATAGACGGTATCTCCATTTATCAAATAGGCGTGGCGATACGTTCTTACGAATACTACACTTCCTGTGAAACCCAAATTTCTCAATCTTTGCAGGTTTCTGTAGGCGCTATGAACGCAGTTTCCTTTTGGGTCGAAGAATAGATTGTTCAGAACAAGTAAAAATAAGCCCAAGATTATAGCACGGCTATATAGCAGGAGTAGTTGTCGGTTTCTTCTACTTTGCCCCGTGGCCTTTAATAGATTGCGAGCCCAGATTTATCCACCCACTACGGGCAAAAGTTACGAATACGGCAGATCTTTCGCACATTAAATTGCTAAATTGCAGTTATCGTATCGCCACCGTCTTTGTTGTGGTTGATTGAGTAGAAGCTGGGAATGTGATATTTTGAAGGTGTAAACAATTAATATTTAGCATAAAAGATATGAAAATAAAGAGACGCACACAAAATCAAGTGGAAGTAGAATTGGGGGGGCAGTTGATAACAGTAGTCTTTCATAATGGCAAGGATCTTCCGACTTTGCCCACGCAGGGGATAGTCGTTTGTGGATTGCCTCATGGAGCGGCAAGGATGCAGAATCTAGTTTCTGGACCGGGAGAGTATGAGCTAGCCGGTATTCAGATCGTGGCAGTAGAAGCTAAGTCGGAGCCGGATGGTTCAGCAGATGTCTTGCGGTTCACAGACGGGCGGGAAAGCATTCTCTGTGTTTTGGGCGCAGATGTCGACATGCCTCAAGCTAGCTGGGAAGCTATAGGTGAGATCGATGTTTTGTTGATGAATCTGCAAAATGCTCCACAAGAGCCAGAAAAATTTATACATAAGGTATCCCCATATGTGCTGGCTGTGTGTGGTGATAAACAGGAGGTAGAAAAGCGTACTGGTATTAAGCTAGAGGCGGAAGTCCCGCAGCTCAAGCTTACAGAGAAGGATTTTGTAGGAGAGGACGCTTCTACCAAGATGTTCCTACTATCTTAGTTAGCCGATTTCATTTGGAAACGAATATTAAGACACCACCACAGAATCTGGATGCTGAGAGATCCGTAATTGGAGCTGTGCTCATTGATAACGACGTGTTGTCTGTGGTGGCAGACAATCTGAGAGAAGACCATTTTTATTCGCCACAGCATCAGATAATTTTTTCCTCAATAATAGATCTTTATCAGCATGCCAAACCGATTGATGTGCTCACGCTTACTAGCGATTTGAAGAAAAAAAAGAAGCTGCAACAAGTAGGTGGCAGCGCATATCTATCGGAAATAATTGCTAGTGTTCCTACTTCGGCTCATGTAGAAGAGTATGCACAGATGGTGCGTGAAGCAGCTGTGCGACGTAAGCTGATAAGTTTTGCAGGGCAACTTAGTCAACAGGCAATGCAGGAGGATAAAGAGCTAAATGAGCTCATGGATGGGATAGAAGGGCAAATATTTTCCCTTTCTCAAGATAACACCTCAAAAGATTTTCTCACGGCTGCTGCTTTGCTGGAAATGCACTTTGAACGCACAGAGGAATACAGTAAAAACCCAAATGCTTTACGTGGCTTGCCTACGGGACTGAGGGACGTGGACGAAATCCTGGGAGGATTACATGATTCTGACCTGATAATTTTGGCGGCCCGGCCTTCTGTGGGAAAAAGCTCTTTTGCGTTTGAAATCGCTAGACACGTGGCCATAGAGGAAAGTAAATCTGTAGCCATCTTTTCGCTGGAAATGCCTGGAGTGCAGATAATTGAGCGCCTGCTGGCGCAGCAGATAGGTGTGGGCTTGTGGGAACTCAGAATGGGTCGACTTACAGATGATGCGTATGCGCGGTTTGCAGATGGTGCTGGGAAGTTGTCTGAAGCCAAAATCTTTGTGGATGAAACTCCGGGGCTTAATATCATGCAGCTGCGTAGTAAGGCTCGTAAGCTTAAAATTGAAGAAGGATTGGACTTCATTGTGATTGATTACCTGCAGTTAATGCAGGGTACAACACAAAGGGTGGATAATAGGGTGAATGAGGTATCTGAGATTTCTCGTTCTCTCAAAATCCTGGCTAGAGAGCTGAATGTGCCAATAATGGCTTTGTCTCAGCTTAATCGGGCAGTGGAGAGCAGAAATGACCATATACCCCAGTTGTCTGACTTGAGAGAGTCTGGATCTATCGAGCAGGATGCAGATTTGGTTATCTTCCTTAGTCGTGAGAAATTGCACAATCCAGAAACTCCTACTCCAGAGAAAGTTGATGTAATAGTTGCCAAACACCGCAATGGACCGGTGGGGAGATTGGAGGTTAAATTTGTGGAAACATCTACCAAGTTTGTGGATTGGGATCAGAGGTAAATCTGGCCTCTAGTTCTTCCCCTGAGAAGTCGAACTTGATATTATGTGAGTAGAGACATATTGCCCAATGATGAGGCTGCCTGTACACACAATTTTTTCCCTCATGCTGCTAGTCATGGCCTTGGTGTATGTGGGTATCCGCTGGTGGCAGATTGAAGAGTCAGCAAGCTTTTTTGGAGAAGAAATGCGTAGTGATGGGCTGTGGCTTTTACCCTCAAATAGTCACGTAGCCCAAGTAACACTCACCAAAAAATTTATGGGGGTACTGCGTGGGTATGATATTCTCGGCGTGACTTCACAACCTCAGCCTGCGGAGGGGCACTATGTTGTATTGGATGACATGAATGGAAAACCCAGTGAGACTATTTTATTGGGAGAGCTAAACCCAGATGACCAGATATATGGTGTGGCCGAGGTTTTGGGAGATCATTCCTACACGATCAAACATGGCGATTTCTCACGTATGGAAAACCAGTTGCAAGTGGGTAGAAAAGTTTATATCTGGCTGCTGCAAATTGCTGGAGAGGATACAAAGTTACAGAGTATATCTTTACTTTGAACATAACTGATTTTGATGAATATATCTAGATGATGCGACCTAAGAAATATGCTTTTTTGAGTTTATGCTTGTCTTTACTAGCTATAGTTTTTGTGGTGGTGGCAGAAGTGTGGTGGAGACAAATGGATGTCCAAGTTGCAGAGATTTTTGAGCTTTCTTATCCCACTGCATATGGCTTCGGGGGATATGATTATGTATACTCATATTATCTCCGTGCAGACGAGTTCCGTTACGATATGTTGAAGAGTGGCTCGGATGTTTACTTGCAAGTTACTTCAACAAACGGTGAGACCGCAAAGTTTGTGCTACCAAATGGTGGTTATTTAAATCTGCAGCTATGGGAAGATTTGGGTTTGGAGAGGGTAGCAAGTAATCAAGCTGGTGGCTATAGTTTCGTTGCTGGCACTGGCTGTAATTATATGGTAATCGAATTGCGTACACTTGAAGGTTATGGTTTTACGGATGTTAATTCCAATATTTCTATACCAGTGGGAGCGGCTCTTGTAGATGAGCACCAGGTAGTCGGAGGTACAAAGAAGGTCGCTCCACTTGTTAATTTCTATTGTACAGATGAAACTAAGTAGATATTTGAAATTAAATTCTGAAGTCGGGAAACTTCTCCTCACTGTATTGCTGATTGCAGGCAGTGGGATAGGCGTTAGTATTTTGCCTGGGATGGCTGAGAAAGTATCAGCAATACAATGCTTGATAGAGTATTCTGGTCCCTGTGCCGGCGTTTGGTGTTGTCAAGATAATTGTGCTGTGAACCAGTGCCAGACAGTGTTTACGACGTGTCCTTGTTCTACAGGGTGTACGGGTGCAACTCAGTGTCCAGATGGAAGTTATATCTGCTCGGGAAGTTGCAGTTCTAGCAGTAGTAGCTCATCATCATCATCATCATCTTCTTCTTCTTCTTCGAGTAGTAGTTCTAGCAGTGGTGATCCTTGTGCAGGGAATACTACTTGTGGTGTCTGCGGTAATCCTCCATGCTGTACTCCCACAAACCCATCTAGACCGATAAATCTAGTGCCAGCAGATGGTGAGGTAAATGTGAGTATTCCTGTCTATTTCTCTTGGGATGCAGCTGGTGGGTGGGGAGTAGGGTGCCCAAATAACAACTACTACTCACTTTATGCGCTTGAGTTGGCTGACCCAGTAGCTACGTGTCCAAATTCTCGTGATGAACCATACACTAGGCTGGCACGTCCTGTTTATCCTACAGAGGTGACGATTACTAGTTATTTTGAATCTGGGAAGAGCTATTGCTGGTATATAAGTAAGACGAATTCTAGCCGGACTTTGTCCTCTGTGCCTACCAAATTTACTACCTATAGCCCCCCGATTGTGAGTAATGCAGGCCCAGATACTTCAAAGTGCTTTGGTTCCCCGATATCTGGTGCTATCACTCCGGAGAATCAGTCGATTGTGAATAACCCTGTCAAGTATACCCTAGATATTCGTGACCCTCGCAATAACTTTGCTGCCGGGATTAATTACTTGCGTTATGTGGTAGTAGGACTGTTACCTCAGTATACAGACCCTGTGCGTGGATATATAGGGCATAATACAGATAAAGAGCTGCTAACAGTGCTTAATGATAAGTTGAGGCAAAACGGAGCGGTAGTTGCCTGGGTGAGTGATTTGGGAAACATTTCTTTCTCAATGGTAGATTCAGGGTTGCCTACCTGGTGGAGTACTCCAGTCACCAGCGGTGATATCACAAATGCTGCGGGTAAAATGTCGTTATTGGGGGTTAATACTACTCAAACAAGGGTATATGCCCTAGACAATCAGACTTTGCGGGTAGAATTCACTATGAGATTGGAGTCTTCATTCCCCTCCACAAACTTGAATTTTTACGGTATGGTTACATCGGATATAAACGGACAAATTATTTCTCAAGATGCAGAAGGTGCCGATTTTTTGGTTTATCGCAAACTGGGAGCTTGGGAATCAGACTTTCGTCCACCTACTGGACAAATAGGACCACTAGTAAACACTGGCGCAAATACCTTTGAACTTGGATGGTACGCAGATGATACGCTCTCTGGGAACACTGGAATCTTGGATGTTGCTACTGCTTGCAATACGCTTTCTGGAAATGCTTTCCTAAATGATTTGACTGTGGGTTCACCGCTTAATTTTTCTGTTACACCAGTGGATTGTCTAGTTAATGAGACGAATCTGGGGACGCATACATATGAGATATTGCCAGCGAGTAATCATAGTGGGATCGATTATGCTATGACAGTTATGGATGGGGCCTGCAATATTACAAATGTGAGCTATGAATCGGGGAATACTGATTCTTGGCTGATTACAGCCCGAGGTGCTGCTAGTGCTAAGTTGGGATTTGGTGGGTTCACGATCCCAAATGTGGTTTCTTTGAGCTCGGTGCTTTCTGGTTTAGATAACGACTCTTTTTTGAGTACTTATGCGGCAATATCTGGTAACAGCACATTACTGGCGGCTAGGCAGTCCAAATATGCAACTTATGCTACCAATTACACAGATCTCACACACAATTCCCCACAAATAGCTGGTACCAATAGTTGGTATGCAGATTTGGAAAAAATGGTGATTGACCGTGAGGGGACTCCTTTGGCTCTATCTGCAGACGTTATTCCTGCTGGGGTAGGTATCTCTGCTGCTTTACCTGGGGGGATGTACTACAGGCGTGATGGTAATCTTACAATTCAGTCCGGTGTGGTATGTGATAGGAATACAGTAATATTTGTGACAGGAAATCTTACTATCAACCCAAATTTCACAAGGTCTGCAAATGCTGGCTGTGTATTCATTGTCCAAAATCAGATAATCATTACCAAAGGTGCAGATTTAAATTTTTCTCCTCTAGCAGGTTCTGGTCTTGCTTATGATAGGATAGAGGCGTTTTTGAT
>CAZGHV010000014.1:0-12576 GCA_964525705.1 uncultured Candidatus Saccharibacteria bacterium
CATCATTCCTGCCGTTGGGAATGTATTTGCAGCCCTGGAGGAGATAGAAGTTATCAGAAGCGATATTGACCAGGCAAACAACACGGCAAATCAGTTGCGGATTTTGCAGGCAGGTAGACAGAACATTAATAATTCTCTGCAGTTAGTAAATACACTTGTCCCCACGGGGAGCACGGAAGTGGTGAATTTCCAGCAGCGGATTGCTTTATTGGCTAGTGAGAAATCCCTTGCAGTTATTGGCTCACAGACAGAAGAAGAAATTCTTTCTGTGGAAGAAGATAATCCATTGTTGGGAATTGTGGAGATCCCCTCAAAGTTTACTCTGAGTGGTAAATTGGTTGACATCCAAGACTTCCTGTCGGCAATCACTTCTCTCCCCGATTTCGTGATTATTGGAGAGATGGAGTTGAGCGTTATGGGCAAAGTGGATCCTGGCGCACTGGATGATACCCAGCTAGATTGGAGTCTAGTTATCACGCTGGTGAAATACCAGTTCATACGTCCAAATGAGCAAAATAAGCTGGCACAAGCATATGCCAATGTGCCCCCAGGTGTAAAAATTGACCAGGAAGTGATTACTTTTGTGGAACAGAAAGTCCTTCAGGAAGAAGCTGCTACAGTTGAAGAATAGTTAATCGGCGATCTTCAAAAAGATGCGTGTTTGTTGTCGACGAGCGAGAATGCTTACCACATCGCGAATCGCTTTGATATTGCGACCGCCTTTCCCAATTATTTTTCCTCGCATTTCACTTGGGATTGTAACAGTGAAGACCTCTCCAATCTCATCTGTAGATTGCACTACTTCGCAGCCATCCATGCTGGGGAGGGAATTTTCGAGAATGAAGTAAATGAGTTCTTTCATATTATTCTGACTTGGTATCCGCTTCTGGTGCAGCGGTATCTGTTTTTGGCGTATCTTTCACTACTGGCTCTGCAGGCACTCTGGCGGCTGCTTTCTTACCTGCAGCACGGTGCCTATTAAACTTGGGCAAATCTTTTTTGGCAATTATGCCTTCTTTGCTTAGCAATTGAGCCACTCGGTCTGTAGGCTGTGCGCCCACACTTAGCCAGTATTTTGAACGCTCACTGTTTATTACCAACTCTTTGCTAATCGGAGAGAAATGCCCCAAAAATTCTATCGCTCTACTATCACGCTTTGTACGGTCCGGAAATACTGCAATTCTGTATGCAGGTGCATTTTTTCTCCCAGTACGTGTTAATTTGATTTTTACCATATTTCAATTATGTTGCTTATTGCTGGGTGAGATTTTAGCAGAATCCTTGTATTTTTCATATATTTGTTGCCAATTATTTAGTGCAAATGCTGCTGCTTGTTGCTCTGCCTCCTGTTTACTGTGACCGCTACCACGTCCAAATTCCCATCCATCTACCATTACCTGCATTTCAAAGACTTTGTTATGGTCTGGACCGGTTTCGGAAACTACCGAATATAAAGGCGTGGAACGGATTACTTCTTGCGCTAACTCTTGTAGCCTAGACTTGGGGTCTATGTCTAGCCTCTGCTCTACTATGCTGTCAATTTCTGTGAGTAGATATTTTTCCAAGAACTGTCGACATGAGGATAGCCCATGATCTAAGTAAATAGCTCCGATTACTGCTTCAAAAGTGTTCGCCAGGATGTATTGCCGCACCCTACCCCCAGTAGATTCTTCTCCTTTACTCATGAGTATGAATTTGCCAAATTGTAACTTCTGAGCTGCACTTGCTAGGCTCTCTGTGCGTACAAGTGCCGCACGGAAGCTAGTGAGCTCTCCTTCTGTTCGCTCAGGGTATTTGTGAAATAGAAACTCGGTTGTGACCAATTCCAATACGGCATCTCCCAGGAATTCAAGCCTTTCATTGTGTTTGCAAGCTGCGTTTCGGTTCTCATTCAAGAATGACCTGTGAGTGAGAGCTTCTTGCCATACGCTTTGGTTGTGAACCTCAAGCCCTAAGCTTGTTGCAAACTTGGCTATTTCTATTGTGATGTCTAAAGGCTCACTCATTGCTTCTCTGCTGTAACTAAATTCCCTAGTACTCCATTAACAAAACTGGGGCTATTTTCACCTCCAAATTCTTTTGCCAATTCAACACATTCGTTAATAACGACCCTCTCTGGTGTAAGTTTACTTAAAAACCCTTCCCAAATACCTATGCGCAGGATGATGAGGTCTACAAGCGCAATTTGAGTGAGTGGCCACGCAGGTGCTAGCTGAGAGATGATAGGATCGATTTTCTCTTGTTCTGCGATTACGCCTTTCACCAAACTGTTGGCTAGTTCTGCATCATATCCAGTCTCCAAGATCTCCGCCAATTCTGCTGCTGGGAAAAAGGGACCTGCAGGGTGCTTTGCGTGGTCAAACAATTGCTGCAATGCAATTGCCCTTGCCGCATGTCGTGGATCGGGCTGGGAGGACATATTTTAATTTCTACGCTGATTTCTTTACTTTGCGACGCAAAAATTGAATCCCCTTGTATACAGGATTTGCAGGGGTAACTGTGTGTGCAGGGACAAGCTTACCACCTTCGGTTTTTACCAACTGAGGCAATTCAGCTTTGTATCTGTGCGCTAGCCCTCTTCGCTTCTTGCTTGATGATTTTCGATGTTTGACTGTTGCTGCCATCTGTTATTAATGCACTGATTACTCTCAATTTTAGCACTTGAGGCTTGATTTGGGTAGGTTGCGTAATAGGATAATTAAAAGTGTTGCCGAAAGAAGATACGTTGAACAAATGAAAGCGTTATCTTTGCAGATCTGTATAGTGGCTTTTTCTACTATTGACTTGAGCTATTTCTGGCTCTGCTCTGCTTTTCCTAAAAAATATAGCGTGCTCTCCCCGTACTTTTTGGTATAGAGTAACTTAAGCTGGGGATATTTAGGACTTTGCGCTTGTTTTGGTAAGCGCAGCACTAGTAAACCTTGTTTGGAGAGCTTATCCGGGATAAGTTGAATCGGGAAACTAGTTGCTGTGGCAAACGGTGGGTCTGCAAAGACCAAATCAAACTCTGAAGTGTTGCTAGCAAGATAGGTCTCTACTTGTGAATGTATAATTTCAATGTTGGTAGCAGGAACTTTGAGGTGGCGAATGTTTTCCGATAACAGCTGTACTGCCTCATCATCTTGCTCAACAAATGTTGCATTGCCCACTCCTCTGCTCAGTGCCTCTAGTCCGAAACTGCCGCTCCCTGCGTAAAGGTCAAGTACATTGCTGTGTTCGGACATTTCGGACACATCCAAACCCAAGAGTCCGAATACTGATTGCTTTATCCTGTCTGTGACAGGACGGCTGGATATGGGTACAAGCAGTTCGCCTCCTTTGTATTTGCCAGCAATAATCCTAGGTTTTGACATCGAGTTTTTAGTCTTTTGTACTGAAGAAGATTATCTCATATCCATTGTCTGTATGCCTATCGAGAATCTGCAGTCCATTGCCTGTGGCAGGCAAGGCCATGGAAGTCTTTTTACGATAAACAATGATGCTGTTTGGATGGAGTAGTTTCCTGGTGGTGTATAACGCTGGCGGATTATTACTTGGAAATGGCTGATCAATGAATAGGATGTCAAATTTGCTATTTTGTGTTGTAATAAAATCTCGCACTCTCATGCATTCAATTCTACTTTTTGAGCTGTATCCGGCTCTGGAGATGTTTCTTACCAAAATTTGCTTGGCATCCACACTGTAGTCTACAAAAAAAGCAAAGCTTGCTCCTCTGCTAAGTGCTTCAATAACTTCCACTGCCAGCGTATAAATCTGCTACTCTGCTGCCTTTAATCTTCCCTCCCAGCTTTTCAAACACCAGCTGACGTACTTTTCCGCTGACGGGCTGTGATCCACTAGGAGTCTGTAAACTCAATCCCCGCTTTGCACCGCCAATGATCATAACCTGTTCCATTGGCCAGCAGTACTTAATTGTGTATATCATAGCATATATATCGGGATCGGGCTAATGATATTTTCTCTCAGTTAATGCATACCGAAAACTGCATTTCGCCCTGCTAGGCTGTCATTAGAGCCAAAACCTTTTATTATCGACATCGAAATTCGCAAATGTTAGCTAAGTCTGGAGTTGCATTTATTAAGAAAACCTTTGCTGCAAACATATTTAGCTTTCCGATCTCACTACGCATAACTCTTGGAATTTAAGCACTGTGTCAAACATGAAAAACTAGGGGGCTATTGTTATCGATAAACAGACTGGTGTATGAGACTTTTCGGTAGCTAAACGGGGTTGTAATTGCGGATTGCTAGATGGTAGGCCATAATACCTACAGTGGTGGCGACGTTTAGGCTCTCCTTGCTGCCAAACATAGGTAGTTGTACTGTGAGATCTGTCATAGCGAGTAATTCTGGGGACACGCCTGTGATTTCGTTCCCAAAGATAAGTATCGTATTTTCCGGGTAGTCTACTGTATGGAAGTCTTTGCTGGTAGGTGTTTGCTCTACTCCCACCAAATGGGCACCCTTTGTCTTTAGTTGTTGTGCCAATATGAGTGGATGTCGATGATATTCCCAAGAGACCATATCAATCGCCCCCAACGCAGTCTTTGGGATACGGTTGTGGGGTGGATAGGGGGTAATCCCGCTCAGAAATAGCTTTCGTACACCGGCTGCATCACAGGTGCGAAATATTGCCCCCACGTTTAAAGCGGAGCGAATGTCTTCCAGCATAATGTCAAACGGGAACTTTGTCATGCGAATAGTATGATGATTGCGCAGAACCCAAAAATAATTCGGTACCATCCAAATACGCGCAAGGTATGCTGGGAAAGAAAACCTAGGAGGAAGCGAATGGCCAAAAAACCAAATATAGCTGCAGTTACCATTGTGAGTAACCCAGGTACCAGCTCTAGCCTCAAATCTGTTTCAGAAAGCTGAGCAAGCTTATAAACACCATAAATGCTGGTTGCAGTTATAAGCGGGATGCTCATCATAAAGGAAAAGCGGGCTGCGGAAACACGGTCCAATCCCAATAGGATTCCAGACAGTATAGTGGCTCCAGAGCGTGAAACACCCCGCAGTAAAGCGAATATTTGGTAAAGCACTATGATGCCAGCTGCACTCCAGGATAGCTTTTTGAGATCATGCTTTTTATTTTTAAGCAGTTTCTCTGTAATCAGGAATGTTACCCCGATGATTATCATTGCAAAAGAGGTTACAAATGCTGATAATTCCTGGGAGTAGAATTGGTCAATGAGGTTCTCAAGTAATAGTCCAGCCAATCCGGCAGGTATAGTGGCAATCGCTACTTTCTGCCAAGTACGCCATTCTTGTTGTTCATTGTGATCAAGCTTTCCTGCAAAATTCTTGATTACTAGTGTGAATAGCTGCCTGAGGTCTGTGCGGAAATAAGCTAATAAAGCTATCAATGTTCCTAAGTGAGCGAAAAGAATGAAGATGGTGGACACCTCTGTCCAACCAAGCAAGGCTGGGATTAACTCCAAGTGTCCAGAGCTGGAGACTGGGATGAATTCTGTGAGCCCTTGGACAATGCCTAGAAATATCGCTTGTATTGCTTGCATTGCAGATTATAGCTGATTATGAGGATAGCTGGCTATCTAGTACCGATAGAAATTTGATCTTCCCGGGCAAACAGAGATATTTGCCTGGTGCCCTCTGCCCAAAGCCTATCTGCCAGATCGCGACTCTGCACGATTGTGGGTAGATGTGTGAGACTGGCAATCTTGAGATCTGGGATTCCAGACTGTCTCTGACCATAAACTTCACCAGGACCTCTTTGTTCCAGGTCAAATTGAGCAATTTCCAGCCCGTCATTATGGGAGGCGAAGTGGCGTAATCGATTTGTGGCTGCTTGCACTAGATCTCCTTCTGGAGGTAGTAGCAAGAAGCACCAGCTCTGCTCATTGCCTCGCCCTACTCTACCTCGGATTTGATGCAGTTGTGCCAGCCCAAACCGTTCTGGGTTTTCTACCACCATAATCGTGGCGTTTGGGACATCTATCCCGACCTCTATGACCGAGGTGCACACCAGTAAGTTTGTTTGCTGATCACGGAACTTGGTCAACTCAGCTTCCTTGTCTGTGGGCGATAATTTACCGTGCAGTAGCCCTATCTTCAGGTCGGGAAATGCCTTGCTCAAGATGTCATACGTCCCTGTAGCATTCTGTGCCTGAAGGTTGTCGCTCTCGTTGACCAGAGGGCACATCCAGTATGCCTGTCTACCTGCCTTTAATTGCGACCAAACCCAGTCCAGAGCATCCTGGCGTTTTGGGTGGGGTACAAGCTTTGTGAACACTGGTAATCTACCCGGGGGTTTTGTGTTGATAATGCTCAGCTTTAGGTCCCCAAATAATGCAAGGGCCAAAGTGCGTGGAATGGGCGTAGCTGTCATGTTAAGCATATGTGGGCGCAGCGGCCCGGTGGCCCCTAGCTGCTGAAGCAATTCTTGCCGCTGCGCCACTCCAAACCGGTGCTGCTCATCAACTATTACCAGCCCGAGCTGGGAGATCAATTTCTGTTTACGCGCTAAGACTGCAGAAGTGCCGATTAAGATGTCTGATTTTGAGTCAGTTTTTACAGAGCTGGTAACCAGTTGAACAGATATGCTTGCAGGCATTAATTGTTGAAAAGTAAGGAGGTGCTGTCTTGCAAGAATAGTAGTGGGACAGAGCACGGCAACCTGATAACCAGCCTGCGCACATGCCAGAGCCGCAATTACGGCAACTAGGGTCTTCCCAGATCCGACATCCCCCTGCAAGAGACGGTTCATGGGTTGTGTGTTTTCAATATCGGAAAGAATCTCTTGATAGCTGGTCTCTTGGTCTGAGGTTAGTTGAAAGCGAAGCTGAGATATAAAGTTAGCTATGTTTTTAGGATTACTCAAAATCTTGGGAGCCGGTATTTCTTGCTGGTTATCACGCTCTTGTTTTAGAAGTAGCTGGATGTTTGTAAGCTCTGCTAGCCCAAGTCGTGAAACCGATTCCTTCAGTTGCTCCTCACTAGCTGGGAAATGTATCTGGTAGACAGCCTCCTTCAAGCTGGTGCCCTGTACAAGAGATGCGATTTCATCCTGAAAGTCTTCGAAATTGTCTAGCTGTGTGAGCAGTTGTTTTATTCTACCTCGTAGCCACTTAATTCCGATCCCAGCTGTGAGTGCATATTGAGGCGAGATTCTTCCTAGATGTAACTGCTCTCCTCCAGGATTAATTTCTTCAAGCGTTTGTGGGTAGAATATCCCTTGGCTACCCTTTCTTTTCATTTTTCCAGCGCACAGATACGTGGTTTCTGGTTTGATGCTCTTGATTATGAAAGGCTGATTGAACCACATAGCGGTGGTATTACCCGATTCGTCTGTTAGTAATGCTTTTTGCAGGGTACGATTTCCTTTAATGCGAATGGAAGTGGCTTCCGAAACGGTTACTTGTAGGGTATATTCGCCCTCTGTGTTCATATCTGTGATTTGGGTGATCAAAGAGGTGTCTTTGTGGTACCTGGGAAAGTGAGTAAGCAGATCGCGCAAAGTATAGATACCTAGCCGTCCCAACTTTTGCTCACGGCTAGCACTAATTAATGGAAGTTTGGTGACTGGGTCACTGAGCTGCACTAGGAGTAAATAACAGGCTGAGCAGTACCAAGAGCGGTGTGCTGATCATGCTGAATATCACTACAATAATCACGAACCAATAAAGTATATTTCGTTTTTTTATTCTCTTTGCCATATACAGTGCTGATTATACATCAATCTGTAGGTAACTTGAACTTAGCTGTGATGTTTGCTACCTCCTGGCGGATCTCCTCTCCCCAGATATCCATTTGTTCTCGAAATTCTGGCAGAGGCAATTGAGTGTGCTTCTGTGCCTCAACAATAACTTTTTTGGCCATTTGGGCGATTTGAATCATGTCGGGCGCCTGTAGTCCCAGAGTGGTGACAAAAGGTGTTCCTAGCCGGATTGCAGATGGGTCACTGGGGGTACGGGTTTCTCCAGGCATGGTATTCATATTGACGATAATGTCACATGCAGACATGGCCTTTGCTGCATACTTGCCAGACACGCCGAAATTTGTGAGGTCTGTCAATATTAGGTGCTTATCTGTGCCTCCACTTACCAAATGAAAGCCTTCTGCTTGCATAGCGTCTGCCAAAGCTTTGGCGTTTGTGATTATATTTTGAGCGTAGTTTCGGAATTCTGGCTTGGTAGCTTCCTCTAGACCTATTGCTATGCCGGCAATATTGTTGTTAAATGGTCCACCTTGCAGCCCTGGAAGGATTGATTTGTTAACTTTACGAATTATTTCTGAGTGGGCAAGTATTATTGCACCTCTGGCGGCTCGCAATGTCTTGTGTGTAGTCATAGTGACGATATCGGCAATGCCCACAGGTGAAGGAAGCACCCCTGCGGCAATTAATCCAGCCTCATGAGCGATATCGGCCATGTATAGTGCCCCTACTTCTGTAGCGATCTGCTTGATGCGCCGATAATCTATATCTCTTGGGTATGCTGTACCGCCGGTAATGATTAATTTTGGTTTGTGACGCTGTGCGATTTCTGCTATAGCGTCATAGTCTAGTAGCTGCGTGGTTGGTGAAACCTTGTATTGGATTGAGGAAAATAATTTAGCAGAAATGTTAACTTTGCGACTGCCTCCTAGGTACTCCAAATCTGAGTCTGGCTGCACTTTCTCTGTACCATATGACCAGCCATGGGATAAATGACCGCCATCTGGCAAATGCATACCCAGTAAGGTGTCCCCGGGCTCCATTACTGCTAGATAGACTGCAAGGTTTGCATTGCTTCCAGAAAGTGCCTGGATATTTACATCCCAATCTGCAGGCAGGTTGAACAACTTTTTTGCACTTTCGATTGCGATCTGTTCAATTTTATCTATATATTCGTTGCCCTCGTAATATCTGCTGCCAATGTTTCCTTCTGAATACTTATGCATGAGGACGCTGCCTACTGCACGCCGAACTGCGTTTGAAGTGAAGTTTTCTGAAGGGATGAGGTTGAGCTGAGAAAGCTGCCTCTGCTCTTCTTGCTCAATAAGTGACAAGATATTATTTGGCATTGGTTTATATGCTACTGAACATGAGAATATTGTAACATTTGTCATCCCAAAAATGTCTCTACTTTAAAATGTAGCCTCTCTGGGAGATGCGACGTGCTGCTGGAATGTTCTCTGCTAGGTAGTTCAATAGGTTGCCGAAGGGTCTTAAATTTCAGAAGGTTGACAAATCTCCGATATTGAATGATAATAGCAGACTGAATAGATCTAAAATTGCATGGATGATGGAAATTATTTTTTAGAAAGAATCTGCAAAGAGGCGCTTAATGGTGTCGATCGGTGGCTAGGGGAAGAAGCTACAGTAAGCAGTATGTGTGGAGCTGTTGCTCCCCGGGTTTCTGAATTGTTTGCAGATGAGGAAGTCAAGACGTATTTTTTAAGCCAAGAAGGGAATGCTATTGCGGAAATTATAATTGGGTTGCAAGGCCCGGACGGCATCTTCAATGACTACGATTTGGTTTATAGTTGCTTGCTAGCAATTATGTTTGGAATGTATGGGGATATCCGACCTAATGATAGTAATATTATCCGGCTACTCTCAAATCGGATTTATCATTTGGAGATGAAGCGTCATTTGATATTCGGATTGTTGTGGCGAGTGAGTGCTAGTAATGCTCCGCTTAGCAGATATCAACTTGATCAGCTTTTAACCCATCTCCCAAAGGAATATAGTGAGCATATGTTTGGTGAGCTTCAAGCCCTGAAAGCTAGGAGTGTTTGGCCTTATACAATAGTTGAACCTCCTCAGCTGATAATAGAATGGAATTTTGAAGACTTTGGGCAACGTATTATGAGTGTGCTGAGAGAAGCCTAGAGATAATACTCTAAAGGAGGGGACATTGTTTGTGTGAGAATTTTCTTACTTAGCCGATAAGCCCAGACTTATTGACAACTGATTGCTTCCCAGGTAATTTGTGGCAATGCACTTTCAGATAAACTATATTTACTGCCTTTTTCCATGTTGTCACTTCAGTTTACCAGAGCGCAGTTAATTTGGGCAGGTCGCACTGCATTGTTTTTGGTATATTTCTGGTTTGGTTTGCCAAAGTTGTTTGGTGCGAGCCCGGCAGAAACTGTGGTGGAGGAATTGTTACATACTATTCTCCCCTTTTTTCCTGGAGATCAATTTGTTATCCTCCTGGGCGTCGTGGAAGTATTCCTGGGATTGGGATTCTTGATCCCAAGGTTAACTAAGGTAGTTGTGACAGTGATGATAGGACATATGGTAACTACTTTTCTACCATTGCTTCTTCTGCCACATCTTGTTTGGCAAAATTTCCCCGTACCCACGCTTGCAGGGCAATATATTATAAAAAATGTCGTGTTGGTGGTGCTGGCACTGCTCATATACTCCGATAATCAAGCCTCGAGGCGTAAATAGCCAATGTTGTTTGTGGCTGGTTGCAAAGAAGGTTAAGGGTTGCTTCTTTTTGGTAGTTCGTGGGAGAATGACTTCTGGTCTAGATCGCTTATGGGAGATCTCCAAGACATCGGCCAAGTAAACTACTTGACTGAAGCAGATAGGTTGCGGTCATTACTTAGGGAATGGGATAAGCCAGAAAAAAGGCAGGCTATGCTTCTGGCAGCTATGGAAGCTGTAAATAGAAGGAATCCTTCTAGTAATGGTGCAAACCCGGGTGGTGGAGAACTGTATGTAGGTTCTACTTTGTTACCCGATGATGATATTGCCTCTGTTAGTCTGCAAGGACTATTTCTTGTTTTATATGATAAAAGTCTAAAACTTGCTAAATTTTATCTTGAAAAACAGCAAGATGCTGATCCAGAAAGCCAGACGATTGTTTCAAGTAGGCTGCCTGTGTTGTGTTCTGTTACGCAAAGTATTAACAACCCGGGAGTTACTATGGTGCGTGACCCAGAATTAAGGTCTTGGTTTTTAGAAACAGTGCTGAAAGCAATTCCTCTGGATGCGAGTATAATTCAGAGCAACTGTTCAAATTATCAGGCAGACATCCTGCCAGATCCGCTGTTTGAGTTGCTAAAAGAAGGTAACGCTACTTTGGACGCAGAGGGGGAGAAAATTTTCCATAGGTATGCAGTGGTAACAAATAGCTTCCTTATCCGGCTTGCGAGAATCTTATCTAGTTGGACGAGAATGCTTCCTAGCGTGGACTTATTTGTAAATATTGCTGTGAATATGCAAACAGTGTGGGTTTTAAAATTTGATGATCTAGAGGCGAAGAAAGGAAATGTTGAGAGTTAACAAAAAACCACTGTTTTTGAGCTCAAGGTTATTTTGTTTATTTAATCGGCCATTTGGGTATAAGTGCGTCTATCTCTTGCATTAGCCTGTCTGTGTTTGCGAGAGCTACGATAATTTTTTGGTAGTGCAACACATCATCAAAACTCAACTTCCTACCTTTTCTATCTTTTAGCCATTTTTGAGCAGGTTGGTATCCACCAATATAAAATTCCCATGCTACTTGAGGAACGTTATCAAAATATTGGGTATCATTTAGCCAAACTTTATTTTCGGAGTATCTTGGATTGATAACTTCGTTTTCTTCTGCAACTGGATATTGTGTGATTAATGAACTACTGTTTGCATGTTCCATTAAGTGATATTGACGAATTTCTCTACCTTTTTCGACGAGTGACCAAAATAGCTTCTGATCTGATGTGAATGGTACCCTGGGAAAGTCTATTTTCAAAAATTCTTTGTATCTCTCTCGATATTTTGGAGAATGTAGAATTGCATAAATGTAATCAAGAACATCTAAAGGATTGAATGTCCCTTCTTTGCCCGAATCTGCGTGTTCATGGTCGGGAATGAATTTGAGCCCTAATTTCAATGCAACTTCATCAATGATTTCCATATTCAAGTTCGGAACTTTTACTAGTTCATCTGAACCTAATTTAGATTGATAGAGGTAAAGAGGAGCGATATATGAGATTCCAGCTCCAGCACTCTTATTACCTGCAGAGCATTGGTCAGTAATATTATTCGAAACAAATATATCAAACTCATATTTACTACTCATTGGACGGATCCAGTTTAGCCCCACATTCTCCCCATGCAAAAAGTGTTGCATGACTTTCCTTACAGTTCTCCAGACAAGTTTATCTTCATAGATAATAAATTTAGTATCAAAAGGTCTGTATGAGATTGGCTGAATGATGCTTTTAATATCCACGATTTTTTGTAAATTATCGTATCCTTGCAAGATATTCCAACCCATTTTTTTTGCAACATTAAATTTTTCATGAAGGATATCTGCGTTTCTTTCTGAAACTTTAAAGTCTTGAAACTTTTTCAAAAGATTTTCTTTTGATTCATCGATAACAAATTCATCATGTGCAGTTGTTAATCCCACACCATTCACAGGGAACAGTTCACTAACCTTAATCCCTTTTTCGTATTCTTCAAGTAGCTCAAAGTCCTTCTTTACAAAATAATGCTGTGGAGCTTTTGGTTCGAGTTCATTCCAATGTATGCTTTTTACAGAATTTTCGGACAAAAATTTATACTTGTCCTCTCTTTTGCCATACAAACTGAAGTGATAAACTTCTGCTAAGGTTTTATCATTTTTCGTA
>CAZGHV010000015.1:0-12221 GCA_964525705.1 uncultured Candidatus Saccharibacteria bacterium
GCCACAAAGTGCCTTCGTGATCATATCTAAGTCGGGTAGCACCATGGAAACAATCGCATTCTACATTTATCTTCGTAGTTTGTGTGAAAAACTAGACAAAAACTGGTCCCAAAGGTTTGCCTTTGTTACTTCGACAGGATCTCCATTACATTTGGAAGGTAAGACCTTTGGCATAAAAACTTTTTTCATTCCAGACGGAGTGGGAGGTAGATTTTCTGTGTTATCGGTTGTGGGTGCTCTGCCAGCCCTGGTGATGGGTGTTGATATCCGAGAAATGTGGCAAGGGGCAAAAAATATTTTTCAGAAATCTTCGCAGAGCTTGGAAAGCATATCGTTTCGTATTGCTTGGGAGCAGTATGCATTGTACACACAGGGTCTGGGTGCAGTGGTACTTTTCAATTATGCAGAGAGACTCAAAGAATTCTCCAGATGGTTCCGACAGCTATGGGCAGAATCTCTGGGCAAGGACGGGAAAGGAATCTGGCCTTTAGTCGCTCATGGACCAGCTGATCAACATTCTCAATTGCAGATGTTTAAGAGTGGGACAGAGTTGGCATCATTTTTATTTCTCGGAATTAAAGATATTAGTAGTACCTATTCCATAGATAATCCAAACTGGCCTGAGTTTGATTACTTACACAAACAAAGTTTTTCAGACATCTTGCAGGCGGAGCGGATGGCTACCTTTCAAACACTGGTGAACTCACATAGACCTAGCTCAATGCTGGAAGTGATGGAGTTGGACGCCTTTACTCTGGGAGAGCTGTTTGCCACTTTTCAACTAGCAGTTGTTTATCTGGCTAGAATGATGGATGTAAACGCATTTGATCAGCCGGGGGTAGAGGAGAGTAAGCAGATTATCCGTCACTTACTTCAGCAGTACGGGAGAATTTGAGGCCATCAATCAATTTGCACACCATTTACCACTACAGAAATGCTGATAGCTAGTACCTGTAGGGTATGACTCCAGGGGCACTTGGCTTCTGATTTGTTTCACTGCATCTATAAGCTTCCATTGTGCAGTGATCTCTGCAAAGCTCACAAACCGTGAGGGTTCAGTCTGGAGGGCAGATAGGATTACTCTGTCGTAATCACGTCCATCTTCTCTATATTCGCGTGAATCGTTATTCTTTGGTGCCTGGATGGGGAAGCTAACGGTTTTGCCTGTACCAAAAGTAAGCTCTAGAAAAACCTCTTTTGTAGCGAGCCCTTTACCTGCGATCAAAGCGATTTCTGTTTTGGGCATTAAACGTGTTAATACTTTAAATGCGAAGAATGTTTCTGTGGTAGATCCAGCTCCTACATCTGCCAATTCTCGGTATGATTCACACTGACCACGTATGAGCGAATTTGCAACTGGATAGAGACTGTCTAGGAATTTGGATTTCTCGACTTTAAGTGCCGTGGAAGCGAATTCAGCCAGAATTTGCAAGAGATGGCTTTGCATCCAGTCTACAAGGATTCCTCTACCCTCAAAGTAGCTAGCTCTGCCGGTAAGTGGAAGTGGATCTGAGGCAACCAATTTGATAGCTGTAATGTTTCCTGTACTTAACTCAGTTTGTATATCTGTGGTGAGTGCAAGCTGGCATAATTGTGCGATGGTGATCTTTTGTAAGTAATGATCATTGCGAAGAATGCAGTCTGCGGAAAATGTTTTTGCTAGCTCACGGTTCAGAGCCCTTGCGCTACTCAGCGAATCTCCAAATGGTTTCTCTACCACAACTTTAGCAGGTCTTTCTCTCAGTAGTTTCTGTAAAGCTGTGTCTTTTAGTCCTAGAGCAAACTGCGAAACACCATTTGGGGGAATTGCCATAAAAATCAAGATCTGTTCTGTTGTATTAGAAAGGTACGTTGCAAGCTCGCCATAGCTATCTGGATTTGCAACATCTAGCTTGATGTATATAGGGTCTAGGATCGACAAGTCTTTTGTAAATGGGTTGAGTGGTACATTAGCCAATTCCTGTTGTAGTGATTTTAAGTTATGTGTTCGTCTACCCACGGCGATGAGCTTGAATTGGTGACCAGTTGTCTGTTCTGCTTGCAATCGTAACAAAGCTGGTAGAATTTTTAGTCTGGATAAATCTCCAGTAGCACCAAATAAAATGAAATTGACCATCGGGGTCAGTATATCATAGGTAGCTGGCTGAACTTTGTTATCCTAGGTTCAAAACAAAGTTTGACGCCTTGATATAATTAGGTTGCAAACAGTTATAAGAATGAAGCAATTACCATATGAAGACTTTCAAAAGCTGATTGAAGCAGAATATGAGCAAAGGGAATTAGAGTTTAAGTCGCCTTTCACCTGGAAAACGAAAGGTAATATTGATTGGATTCAAGCAAAAGTGATTGTTGGAATTATCGCTATCTCGAATCTCCCGCTTGGTGGCCGCTTAATCGTTGGCATAAAAGAAGGTGGAGAAAACTTTGATCCCGTTGGACTAACCGAAGCTGAACTTAACTCATTTAATTATGAGTCCATAAAATCTCAAGTAGATGGGTTCATATACACCAATACTAATTTCAATCTCGAGTATACGAAAAATGGCGAAGGAATGTACTTTATGATTTTTAATATTGCTGGTATTGGCAGATACCCGCTAATTACCAAAAAAACTTTGCAAGTAGGGAAGAAATTTTTAATTGAGAGAAATACGTTATATGTGAGAACATTGTCTTCACCTTACAGCTCAGTCCCCGCTACATATCAGGAATACTAAGAAGTAATAGATAACTGCGTTGATGCAAATATTAGAGAGCTACAAAATCGGGGGCTTATGCCTCCTGTTGGTAAAAGTGACTCTGAATTATTTGATGAACAATTAGGAAATTTAATATGAGCAATAGGTTCGAGGAAACACTGAAAAAAATAAAAAGCAGAGGCTATTATCGAATTGTTTTTAGACCTACTTCTTTTGATAAGAACTTAATTGAGGATTCTAATATCTTAAAGTTATTTGTTGAGCAGTCACAAATTAAATTAAGGAGCTGGTCGTTCCCATTCATTGAGAACTCTACACGTGAGGGTATTCATGCAAATTATCTAAATAATGATATCTATGAGTCTTGGACAGAAGCAGGCCACAATTTGGAAGTATGGAGATTCTTTCAGTCAGGACAGTTTGTAAATTATCTTGCATTTAAAGAGGACTGGTTTTCTGAGAGTGAATGGCTTAAGGGTAGTGTATTGGAGAAAGTTGAGCCAAATCAGTTTTTAGATCCGATTGATATGATCCATGAGGTAACCGAAATGCTCTTATTTTTATCTAATTTAGCTAACAAGATAGATGGCGAACTTGATTTTGAAATATCAATATCACTACATAATCTCTCGAACAGAAAGCTCAATATTTTTGACCCAGGCAGACCAAGCTTGTTTTCCAGTTATGTAGTGAATACTAACTCTATCAACAAATCACTTCAAACATATACGAAAGATGGGCTAAATTATTCAAAATTCAAAATTGCTGAACAGATTATTGAAAACGTATACTCGCATTTTGGTTGGAAAAACTATTCTAAAAGCCTCATCGAGACTGAGCAGAAAAAGCTGATTGAGAGAAAATTATAATGTGCGCATGAGGTGGCTCCCATAAACTTTACAGTATAATTTAGAACTTAAAATACAAAAAATATGGGAAAGGTAGCAAATGATGCCAGAGAGCTAGATTCTACGCTCAAGCTCTCGAGAAACACTGCTAATAAATAGGAACCGGCACCCGCATATGCTTCAAATTCGATGTGGAATAGTTAATGAGTTTAGAACTGTGGTGTAGAGGTGCAGATCTAGGTACGAGCGCTATATGCTAGTATGTGATATGAGAATATCTGGAGTGTTAACACCTAAATTGCCGAAAAGATTTGCGCTCTTAATCTTTCTCAACATATCTATATTAACTTTTGGCTGCACACCAAAGGAAACTCAAAAATATTGCCCCAATGACCAGAGACCTCTCACATGGAATGAATTACAGCTATTTCTAACAGTTGGTAACAGCATTGGACTACAAGAAGACGAATTGTATGCAGTTAAAGATGATGCCCAGAATCGCTTGGTGTATTTCCAGTATGTAGATGGATCTATTTTTATAGTCTCTCCACAAGAAGTGGAAGAAGTGAAAGTTATTTGTGGGAGCGAATTTTCTGGGAGCCCAGAAATATCACCCACAGTGCCCAAATGGGAAGCTAGAGCAGATGCTGGTCTAGAGGCGTAACTTCTTCGATAACCATTCATAGACAAGGATAATGTATGGCTCTCGAATGCAGGAAAACAGAAATATTAGCTGCAGAGCAGAAGATATGTTGAATGCCAAATCGCTTTGATCCACAAACAAGCTCGTGGCTTTTTGCCCCCCAAAAAAATCAACATTAGTGATGAATTACTAGATGTTACCCCCCCACGAATAGTATAGTGTAGGCAAGATAACTTTACCTACAATATTTATTTATTATTTTTATTTATATGCAAAGTAAAAGCATAAAGTTAATGTTTGCAATGACTGCAATCATTACAAGTGGTTTGATGTTGTTTTCGCCGGTTTCTGTACTGGCACAAGATTCTGGTAATAATCCAGATGCTGGACAAAATACTACCAGTGCACAGAATCGCAGGGGGGAGATCGTAGAAGCGACATGCAAACGGGTGGGTTCTGCGGTAGATAATATTATTAATCGCTATGATGAGAATAAAGAAAGGCATGTCAATCGTTACCAAGAGATTAAGCAGACTATTTCGGATTTAATAGCCAAATTACAAGGACTTGGATATGACACTTCAGAGCTGGAGGCAGATTTGAGTGTATATGATGGGCTAGTAAGACAATTTGCAGGAGAATATACGCAGTTCACACTAGAACTGGGTGAGTCAAAGGCTTTGGCTTGCGGTTCTAGCGAAGGGGCTTACCGTGATCAAGTTGAATACAGTCGCCAATTCTTGAAGCAGGCTCGAGAAACTGCAAATGAGATTATGGACTTTTTGCGAGATGAGATCCGTCCAGATTTAGAGGCATTAAAGGGGCAGAACCCAGCCGTCAACTCATAAGTTGACGGTTTTTTTGCTGGAGCTTTTTTATTTACGAATTGATTAACATGTAAATATGGAAAACCAATCTCACGTTTCTCGCAATTTATTGCTGGCTGGTGTGGCTTTGGCGGTGATTATAATGGTCGGAGTGGTGGCTGTACTAGTGCTCGGAAATAGACTAGAACGAAATCTGACGATAGGTGAAGACGAGGGTTCAAGTTTTGCAGCATCAAACTCAACAAGTTATTCAACTCTGCGTAGTGACAACGTGGATGATGTAGTTGACGAGGTAGATGAAGCATTGCAGCAACTGGATGCTGAGTCAGATTTTGCAGATTTTTCAGAAATCGAATAGAGGGACATGCTATGGAGTTTTCAGATGCGTATGAAGCATACTTTGAAAGAATATATAGGTACATGTACCGGAGGGTGCCGATGATTGATGACGCAGAAGATTTGGTGAGTGATACGTTTATGGCTGCTCTGGCAAGCTGGAGCACACTGGATACCAAGAAGGAGGTTTTGCCTTGGCTGTATGGTATAGCTAGCCATAAGCTCAATGACTTCTTGCGAAAAAAATATGCGTGGGTAGAGACCCAATTTGATGCAGAAGTCTTTTCTCTGGAAGAGAGCAGTGGCAATGATGAAGAAGGCAATTACCGGCAGGAAAAAATGAGGAAGTTGGTGGTAGAGTTGGCAGATAGCCTGCCGGAGAGGGAGAAACTGCTATTTCAACTGCGATTTCTACAAAACAGCACGCACGCAGAGGTAGCAAAGAAAATGGGCATTACAAAGGAAAATGCCAAAGTAATGCAAGCTAGACTAGTAAATAAACTAAAAGAACTATGGAAGACGGCACAAATAAATATATAACTGAATCTTTGCAAGGTCAGATTTCCGTAAGGGAATTTCTGGAGAGAGAGGCGGCACTAAAAAACTCTCTGCGCTCTGAACTGGACCTTTCTACGAAAACTTCATCCAGGCACAGGGTTTGGTTTGGGTTTTGGTGGAAGGCATTGCCAGCTTTGGCAGTGATAATTGCAGCTGTCCTCTTTATTGGTGTAAAGGTGACAAGCCCACGCTCCGCTCAGGAGGAAATAGATGCAACGCTGCAAGCATTGGACGCTCATTTAATAGGTTTAGGTGACATAGATACAGGTGCTCGAAAGCTTGATTACCTGTGGGATGAAGTTTAAGGACGAACCTGCAAAAATAAACAGTCTACGAGCTTAATATATCATTCAGAATTCTCTGAATTTGTGGTCTCAGAGTCAATATTATTTCCCACTGCAATTATCGATGGTAACCGCTTTGTTTCACCGAAGCTAAATTGGTCATATTCCTTTGAAAACATTGCGGTAGACGACCCGCCATCAAGGTTAACCACGTGCAGTACTTTATCGGAAAATATTTCTAGCCCTAGAATCACTTCTCCCAGGTCGCTGAGTGTGTAAGTTGTGCGAGTAATGATTACAAATTTCTCCCCAGTGTCTGTATAACCCAGTAAAGTGCGATTATATTTCGCTTCGCCATTTTGTGAGCCAGCAATTAAGTCTGTAGTAATCTCGTTTTCTTGAATTATCAGTGGTCCAGCCTGCAAAAGTGTGTAATGGGCTTCTGCATAATTGTCAGTATCAAAATCACTAGCTGGCAGGAACTCTATTAGGTCGTTTTTTTCGTCATATACAATAACGTGAGTTACTTGCTTGTCATTACGGGCAATCTCTGCCAGCATCTCACCCTTTATTTGTAATAGCCCAGCATATTCTGCAGAAACATATGATCCTTTAAAGAAACCACCATTGATCGCCAATTCATATCCTGCAACAAGTGATTGCTCACGTAAAGATTGTGCATTTTCACTTGTGAATATGGTCTGCAATGGAAGAGAAAACAGCGCCAGGTTGAAATTGCGCCCACTATCTTGGCACCAGGTAATCCCGTTTGCCTCTTGACATGTGAGATCTGGGATAATAGTTACTTGCCCAGATCTTAGTTGCTCTTGGATCAAGTATATGCCACCTCCGAGGATACCCACTACAATTGCAATCAAAAAGAAAAGTTTAAACTTTGTCATTTCTATTTATGCTAATAAATTTCCTGTACCCATTTGTCTTCAGGCTTCATGAGTATAGAGTCTATCCTGTGGGGCAAAAATTAACAATTTTGTTATTTATATTTCTATCTTGTATACGAATAATTTCGAGTTTATTAATGTTACCATGGAAACTATTTTCCTGGCTGATCACTTGAGCTGTGAGCCCCAAATTTACCCCGCATTGCTTGGGTAATCTTGTAGGCAAAGCCTTTTGACTGTGATTGGTAGCGCGCAGACAGTGCCAATGCAATCGAGGCAAAGGGTACACCCCATTTGATTGCAGTCTCTGTAGCCCAGGCACCAGTCCCCAAATTGCCTATTTGCGGTTGAGTATTTGCAAGCTGCGGATCTTCTTCCAGCGCAGATGCTAAATGTCCTATGAGTGTGCTTTCTACTATACTGCCGTGATTCCATACCTCGGCAACCTGCTTTAGGTTAACCCCAAATGGTGAAGAATTTAGCAAATCCATTCCTTCTGATATGGACTGCATCATCCCATACTCCACGCCATTGTGAACCATTTTCACGAAATGACCCGCCCCAGATTTACCAAAGTATCCTACTCCTTCTGGCACAGATATGGATGTCAGCAGCTCGTGTACAGTCTCAAATGCTTTTTCATCCCCACCCACCATCATGCATGCTCCATTTCTTGCTCCTTGGACACCACCACTGACTCCGCAGTCCAGCATGTGTACTCCCTTTTGTGCTAGTTGAGCTGCTCTGGCTTGGGATTTTTCAAAGTGCGAATTACCCGCCTCGATAACTATATCTCCAGGTTGCAAAATTGTTATCAAGCCTTCTGGCCCAAATATCACCTCGTCCACGGCCTCTGCGCTTACCATGCACCAGAATACTCTCGGAGCAGGGTCTGCACTCCAGTCGGAAAGCTTCTCAACCACGTGGAGCCCTTGATTTTTTGCAGACTCTCGTTTTTCAGCTGATCTGTTCCAGCAGCTCACCTCATGTCCATGATCCTGCATGTTTAATGCCACGCTCACCCCCATATTGCCCAGCCCCAATAAATATACTTTCATTTATTTGTTACTCTAAAAAGTACTCTACAGAATAGAGCAACACTGTATCATGTGGCAAGGATTTAATGACTGTCGAATTGCAAGAATATTTGTGACACTAGAAACTGGTAGGTCGGAGCATGCGCAATTTATTTCCCGCTAGCCAGATCTGTACAAAAACTTTGCTGGTTCCAATGAAAAAATGGGATCTACGGATTTCCGAAAAAACTATAGAGTAGGGCTTGCGATTGTTTTCCCATCATTATCAAATAGCCAAGCTGATTTATACACAAAGGGATGTCACTGAGAACTATCATTGTTGCTGGTGGAGGATTTTTATCTTGAGGAAGTTTTTTAGCTTGGATTGATGGTGAAATAGTGGAGTTGTTACTTGCTTGAGCTTTATACTTCAAGAAGCCCATTCGCCGGGCTGGATACCATACCCCGGTATGGTATCCAGCCCGTAGCAGCTTAGGATTCACAATCTCTTCCGTCGATGTATTCTTCACATTTTTGCTAAAATTAAGTATGTCCGAAATCGCTACTTTTGCTGGAGGTTGCTTCTGGTGTATAGAAGCTGCTTTCCGCCGGGTGAAAGGTGTGGTCAATGTGATCTCCGGGTACACAGGAGGAGGTAAAGAAGATGCAAATTATCAAGCAGTTTCAACTGGAACTACTGAACACGTGGAGGCAGTACAGGTGGAATTTGATCCCCAGGAAGTAACATATAGTTCTTTGCTTGACGTATTTTGGTTGGTGCATAACCCTATGCAAGCAGATGGTCAGGGGGCAGATGTGGGACCACAATACAGGGCGAAAATTTTTGTGCACAGCCCAGAACAGGAAAAAACGGCACTTAGCAGTAAAGATCTTATAGAGAAACAGCTGGGGCAGACTGTGAGGACGGAAATTGCTACCGCCAAAGAGTTCTTCCCCGCAGAGACCTATCATTATGATTACTATGAGCGCAATCCGCATCAAGCGTATTGCCAAGTGGTGATAACTCCGAAATTGAAAAAATTGCGGCAGCAAGTTGCTGCGCTACTCATTTCGGATGAGGAAGCATTAAGCCATCACTCAAGCTAGATATTCAAATTGGATAACTTCCGAGGAACTGTCGGTTTGGCTAGCGCTAGGGTTCGCTGAGTGATCCATTGTATTGCATGCAGAGTGCATTTGCTGTCCTACGCATGGCAGCAGTGTATGCTCCCGCCCACATAAGTATCTCATAAGTATCGGAGAGTGTACCGTTATCAGCGAGCTGCCCATTATGTATGATCGAATAATTGCCATCTACTATCGTCAGGACTACATCCCCATTTTTATATGTGAGGATGAACCGAATTAATGGGAATATTTCAAGTTGACCTTTTTCAGAATATTCAAGAAATGCCAAGACTGACATATCATTTACTCGAACCCATCCAGGATCGGATCCGATTAGTCCACCTACCAATTCTAGAATAGCTTGAGCCGGTAAATCGGGAGCCCCAGTGATTGATTCGCCAGGGATGCTGAAGCTACTATCTCCAAATTTAACTCCTAGTTCATGTAAAGCCAGCAAGTATTTGCCTTGCAGCCGTGTGGCTGGTTACGGTTTTTTCGGCTATTTCTGCTAAATCGGTGGGGGAGGAAGTGTGTATGATCTGTTTAGGAAATACGAGGGCTGCTTGAGGAACCTTATCAGAATAAAACCCTATTCCAGTTAGGGCACTGCCTTCTGGGTCAAAAATGATGCTTGCACCTGGTGACCAGCCTCCCTGTGTAAAAAGTCCCAATATGGCTTGTAGCTGCATTAGTCTCTGTAAATACCGATCTTCATCGGTTGGTAGAGAAATGGTCTCGGTGCCACATTTGAGTGTTTGGGGAGTAGATAGCTTACTATGGTTCGGCATATCTTGTGAAATCAGTTCAATTGCTATCAAAAACAATGTGGTCAGCAAGGCAGCCATTGCAGCCAACTTCTTTGTGGCAATGAGTTCTAAATTTGGGCTTTCTTCACTGGGTTTCACGTCTATAGTCATATGCAATTATAGCGCTGATACATATCCGGCATCTACTCTTGCTGACCTCGTTCGATATTTATGCTATAATTATAATCTGTCGTTGGACAAGAAATAGTTTGATGGGTAGTTCTGCTTCCACAGTGAAGCCACATTTCGCTCCGCCAATCTGTTTCCCGCTATTTGAATTTGGATGCTTTCTAGGCACGTATTATTTGTGCTTGAAAGCAAGGTGTGATATTAACTATCATACGTGATCCTAATATATGTAGCCAGATGACATATTTATATTTATCGAGCATTTCTGTGCCCAATCATGAAGAATAATTATCGAGGAAGAAGTTTTTCTAGACCACATAGCAACGGTGGCAATTATAGTCAAAGAGCAAGATCAAATTCCTACGGGAGGAGGACAAATGCTCCTAGACGTTTCGGAGCAAAGATTGACCCTCGCATGTATATTTTACCTGCTACAGAGCACAAAACGGAGTCCGTGTATGTGGACTCAAAGCTTTACAAGGATTTTGATCTAAATCACCAAATTCAAATAAATTTGGTGCAATTAAATTACACCCATCCTACGCACATTCAAGATTTAGCAATCCCTCCTGCTCTTTCTGGGAGAGATGTACTTGCACAAGCTAGCACTGGGACTGGGAAGACGGCAGCATTCCTGCTGCCTATGTTAAACAAACTGTTACTAGATCAAAAACAAAAATGTTTAATAATACTGCCTACAAGAGAGCTAGCTCTGCAGACCTACACTGAGTTGGGCAAATTTGCCAATGGAACCTTTGTGCGAGCAGCAGTGATTATGGGAGGTGCAAGTATGTATTCCCAGAAGCGCCGCTTAATGGGTAATCCTCATTTCGTGATAGCTACTCCTGGCAGGCTAAAGGATTTATGGCAACAAAAGGCTGTGCGTCTGGAGGACTTTAACAACATAGTGCTTGATGAAGTTGACAGAATGCTGGATATGGGATTTGTGCATGATATTCGTCAAATTATTTCCAAACTTAACTCTAGCCGTCAGTCAATATTCGTTTCGGCAACTATGGATAAACGCTCGGAGCAGATAGCTACAGAGTTATTAAGAGATCCGGTGTGTGTGCGTGCTGCCAAGCAGTCACCTCAGGCCAATGTAGATCAAAATGCGATCCATATTCAAAAAGGCGCGGACAAAACCCAGGTCTTACATGATCTTTTAATTACAGAAGAATCAAAGAAAGTGTTGATCTTTTCACGCACAAAGCATGGTGCAGAGAAACTATCAAAGCAGCTTAGCCAGCTGGGGCACCGGGTGGATACTATTCATGGCGATAAGCCACAATCAAAACGCAGCCGTGTGATCGAAATGTATCGTCGCAATGAGATAAATATATTGGTGGCTACGGATGTGGTAGCACGTGGGCTGGATGTGGTAGACATCACACACGTAATTAATTACGATGAGCCAAACAATTACGAGGATTACATACACAGAATAGGGCGTACTGGGCGTATAGGTAAGATCGGGAAGGCAATTACCTTTGTGGAGTAGTACTCCGCGAAGCTTGTATTGCTCATAGAGCAGATTTTTTTAAGCCTTTGTGATCTTTTGATACATCTCTACCCAGGAATCATCGCCCTGAAGCTTTCTTGCTATCCAGTGCTCAGCTCCCCACCACAAGGCGTAGCCTACCTAGCTCCTATTGGGCAATTATCTGGCTACTGCGAATCATCATCTGAGGATCGTAGGCGCTATTTTTTTCGGGAGTATTTGCTTGTGGGCACAATTAAAATACTAGATAAATTTCTCAGCCTATAAACTAAACCTTTTGTGTACTACCCAACGTTTCTCCTCCTCTATCTTTTTCAGAATACTAATATTGTCAACTAGAAAAGTGAATCTGGGGTCATAGTCTTTTAGAAATCTCGCAATTTGGTTAGTGTTGTTTGGGGTTGCTTTTGTAGTAATAGTTACGTGAAAACTACGATGAATTGTGTCAAATTGATCCCATTGTAACCATCCAATCTGCCGTATTGAGTGGGGTCTAGATTACTTTAGGAGCACTTAAGCTTTTAATATACAATCTAGATAATGA
>CAZGHV010000016.1:0-12040 GCA_964525705.1 uncultured Candidatus Saccharibacteria bacterium
CTGTAGAATTCCGCACATATAATCGGATGGAGGAGATTGGCGTAATGCAATTGGTAGGAGGTAGCCTGGGGTACATCCGTGCGCCATACATATTCGAAGGGGCAATTTATGGCTTCTTGGGTGCACTCATTTCACTGGTTATCATTGGTGGGGCGGGAATATATGTATTTGTACTCAACCCCACATCTACATTGGGAGTATTTTTGTTTGAGAGATTGAGCATACTGCCACTACCAGATCTTAGCTGGTATCACTGGCTACTTATTTCTCCTGCTTACCTTGGTCTCGGGATTTTATTGGGAGGTGTGAGCAGCTTTATTGCTATTCGTCGTTACATAAAATAGTATTTACAACTATATAAACTATTTCATCAGACGGATTCTTGATTCGACTTATCAATCAAGGCTTCGGTGGCTTGGGCTTGCATATGAATCATGTTTGGGTGTATGCTGTGTTCACCTGAAGGATAACTTGCGATGAATCAGGAACGCACAAAACTATTTTTAACAATTGGCCTGGTTTTATTGGGTGTTATATTCTTTCTCCCCAATTCTTTGGTAGTAGCTACAGATCCCGATACTGACCCTAGCGATAATATTGGCTCAAGTCTAGAGGAGGAGCTAGAGCGGATTGAAAGAGAATTGGCACAATTGCGAAAAGGTAAGCAAGACCTCAACGACCAAATTGCTGCACAGCAACAAGTGGCAGGAGTTTATTCTGGCGAAATCGGGAAACTAAGAGGTGAGATGGAAACTTTGCAGATTGAGATTGCGGAGATGGAGCTTAAAGTTCAAGAGCTGGATGTAACTATCCAGATGTTAGAAGGGGAGATAGATACAGCTGAAACGGATATTTCTGAGAATGAGACAGCTGTGGAGAGCCTCCAAGAAGAAACTCGTGTCCGCATAGAGACGGAATATATGAGCTACCGCGCTCGAGGCAGAATGAACGTGGAAATCCTGCCTTCAAAAGATCCAAACACATACTTTAAAGATTCACAGTATAATCAGCTGATTCAAGAAGAGACAAATATAGGTATTGACGAACTGTCTGCTCTCAAGGCACAGCTGGAATATGAAAAAACTCAACTGGAGGAGAAAATGGTGGAGATGGCTAGATCAAAAGCAATGTTAGATGAGCAGTATTCACAGCTAGATAGGGCAAAGGAAGACATCAAGTCAAAGATTGATGGTTACTACAATGCGCTTTTCAAGACTCAATCATCAATCCAGAACGCACAGAACACGCTAGGTGCATTTTCAGATCAAGAATCAGTGAAAATGGCGGAGGCTGAGCGTATACGTCAGCAACTATTCAATTCGTTCAGCTCTATACCTGCAGGACAGTATGTATTGGCTGGTACTCAGATAGGCAACCAGGGCTCTACTGGCTGGTCCACAGGTCCACATCTGCATTTTTCCACAGCATATAATGGTGCCACCTATGATCCATGTAGATATTTGCCTGCAAACTTTGTTGCTGGTTGTGGAGGTAACAATACTCTTCAAGCACCATTGAGGGGATCCTTTTATTATACTAGTCGTTTTTACTCAGGGATAAATGGTGACTTACGCTGTTTCCCAGACGGTAACTGCCATGCGCACCCAGCTATAGATGTGGCACATGTTATTTGGAATGCTCCGATATACGCTGCACACGATGGTTGGCTGATAAAAGGTGTGGACTCATATGGAGCAAATTACATTATCATTTGCCAGGATAAGTATAATTGCAATAGTGGCTTTAAGACTGGTTACTGGCATCTTTCTTCTTTCTAGGCTAAATCCATAAAAATTAAGAAAAATTTTACTTTGGGCGGTTATATTTGTGCATGAAGATTTTGGGCGCAATTCTTTTCTGCTCATGGCTCTTTTTTAGCTTGCCCATAACCTCTGTGACAGCAGGAGACGTTCAGCAAACATTAGACATTGAAATGAGAGTAGAAAATGGCGAATGGCTCCCTACCATAGATTCATTTGGACCAGCTACTATTGAGGCTCGTTTTACAATCCCAGATGGAATAGAGGTTCAGGAATTCCGGTGGCTGGGAACCGATGGGATAGAAATTGTCTTCCCATTTATGTATAGAGTTTGTTTGCACTGTAAGCTTACATTGGAATGGATGGATGGCTCTGGAGAGTGGCACACGCAGCAAAGTGGTGAATTAAATATTGACCCTGGGATAAGACTTAACGAATTGATGCCAAACCCGGAGGGTGATGATGCTGGCAATGAGTGGATAGAGCTGCTGGTATTATCTGAGAAGCCAGATCTATCGTGGGCACAGTTTCGTGTCCAAGCTAAGCAGGTAACTATGGAGTGGCCTTCCCCAGATAAAGGGATCGTGCTTGTGCCTCTAGCAAAAGCAAGCCTCCCAAACTGCTCCAGCCAGCCCTGTACAGTGACAATTGAGCTAGTTTATGACAGCATTGTGGTGGATACTTTTGTTTATACAGAGACAAAGTCTGCTCAGAGCTGGAGTCGGGAGATGGGTACTGATGCTTGGACATTATTACTTCCCGCATCACCTGGAGAAGAGAATTTGCCTCCACCTGCTGTCCCGACAACACTAATTATTTCGGAAATATTACCAAATCCAAACGCAAATGAAGCTGAGTGGTTAGAGATATACAACTGGGGTACAGAGAGCGTTAATCTGGAAGGTTGGGCAGTTTGGGATAACACTGGTAAAAGCTATTTGCCCTCCACAACATTACCTCCGGGAGGTTATATTCAGATAGCAGGACTCAAAATAAGCTTAAATAATTCTGGAGATATGCTCACCTTAGTCACTCCAAATGGTGAAGAACTGCAGAGCGTAAGTTATGAAGAAGCGGAGAAAGGCTGGGCGTTAATTGTGGATATTCAGACTGATACTTCAATGTGGACGACTACTGCTACTCCGGGTGCGGCAAATATTTTTACTCCAGCAATAGAATTGGCGGAGCCAATTCAGGAAAAACCACCAAAGGAGATAAGAGACAATTTGAGTCCTGATTTAATCAATACTGAAAGAAGCCCGATTGTTAACCTACATTTGTACCCAGCATTAACAGCGGAATTGTCTTTAGAAGTAGAACAGATGGAATATACGACTTTTTCCTTGAGACCTTTATGGCTGGGTGCTGTGGGGTATACGCTGAGCAGACCAGAAATGCACTCTTTGATACTGAAAGCTCTTAAATTGCTCGGCTGAGTATGTCTTCCAACATTATTGCATCTTCAAGCCTAGCTTCTCCCACCCGAGTGCGCTGTAAATCCCACAACATTGCTGGCATAGAGACACTTGCTGCACGCCCGATGTCTTCTGCCAGTGCACGTATATATGTTCCTTTTGAGCACTCTACTTTAATAACTGCAGCTTTGAATGTTGAGCTTTTGCCGATGTTGTCCTTGTGTTTGTCCCAAAAGGCGGAGTTGGTGATATCGATATCTTTAACTGAAATTAGTTCTATGCGTGGTATTTGGCAAATATGCTTTGGTAGAATTACTTCTCGGAGAGAGTTGCCTTTATGAAATATGGCGATGTCTTTATCTCCTCGGACTATTTTCTCAAGCCTATCACACTTTCTGGCCATAATGCGTAGCTTTTCACCATCAACTTTGATAGAGCTGAAGACTGGTACAGTCTGCTTATATTGTGGCACAAAGCTTTGTAGTATTTCTTCTATGTTTGGCGGTATTTGGGTTGGCGCTACTGCTAGCAGATTGCCTTCAGGATCTCCAGAGTCGCTTTGGATGCCAAACAGCACGTTCGCAACATATTCTTTTTGCGAGTTCATGTATGTGTCGGATAGCTGTGTGGCTTTCCCTACCAAGATGATAAGCAAGCCGCTGGCAAAAGGATCTAGTGCTCCCGCATGCCCTACTTTCCGAGTAGATAGAATTCCCCGTACTTTGGCGACTACATCGTGGGAGGTCCACCCTTGGGGTTTATTAATAGCTAGAACACCGCTGTATCTACCAAATTCATCTTGCAGTAAATGATTAAGCTTGTATTGCATGATTAATCGTAACATGTCATTTGAGCAGAGAACAATATTTTTTTGAACCTATAATATAAATAGATGAGGAGTAGCTGTGATTGATTTATAAATTGTAAGAATATTAATAGCCTGTAAATTTTGTTAGAATAAATTATGGTCAAACTGATAATAGGCATAATGTTATTGTTTGCTTTTGTGCCCAGTGTAGTTTTGGCTCAAAGTGACACTGGAGAGACAGATGCTACCGAGATACGGGATGTAGAGGGGTTACGTTTGCAGCTCGTTTCTCATACTCAAAACCCAGAAACCAAGGAAGTAAAACTAGAAATAATAGGGGTCTCAAGCACTAGCTCAGATAGAGTGCAGGTAAGCTGGTTTGTAGATGGGGGATTGGAGCTGTTAAGCTCAGAGCTAGTAGATCTCACAGTGAAGGCTGGGGAACCATTCAGTGCAACCGTTTTAATGAGACCTAGACAGTTTGGGCTCAGCAATATGGTGGCATCTGTGGAGATATTTTCTGCAGGACCGAGAAAGTCTGCAACCGCACGCAAGCAGTTTTTTGCAAATGCTGAGGGCGAGTTATTACCGTTAACTACAGAATATCGTTTATTACAAGCAGCAGGAGTCATCCGTGGGGTCTCAATTCTGGGGATTGCTGTGATATCTGGATATTGGGCATTCTCTTTGGTGCGGAGACTTATCCAGAAATGGCTGCGCCGAGACTATGAAGTATATGGTACATAGTGGTTAGCAACACTCCCACCAAGATAAATTATGAAATGGTTATTGCCATCAAAGTCGTATGCAGGACACTCTTTGATCGATGAGATATTGTCGATACGAGGATTTACTATGTCTGAGAAAAAGGAATTTCTGACTGGCGATCTCTCTACTGTTGCTAGCCCAGACTTGCTTTGGAATAGTAAACATGCAGCTTCTTCCATCCTGGAAGCTATTAAGTCTGGCAAAAAGATATTTATACATGGGGACTACGATGTAGATGGTGTGTGTGCAACTGCTGTACTATGGGATTACTTGTATCATGATCTCAATGCGGATGTACTTCCCTATATACCTAGTCGCTTTGATGAAGGTTATGGGCTGTCGTCTACATCTTTGAATGCCATTGTTGATCAAGGCGGGCAATTGGTGATTACTGTGGATTGTGGAATAAAAGATTTAAAAATAATATCTCAATATAAATCACAGGGCATAGATTTTATCGTTACAGATCATCACACTCTGCTCACAGATGAGTCTGGAGTGCCAGTAGTCAGTCAAGACGCTTTGGCGGTTGTCCATCCTCAGTACCCTGGGCATGAGTATCCTTTCCCCAGCATTTGTGGGACGACCGTAGTCTGGCAGCTGTGTCGGCAACTGGCAATTCAGAGCAAAAAGGAGTGGGAAGAAGCCCGCTACCTTGATCTTGTAGCATTGGCCACTGTGTGCGATGTTATGCCCTTGAGAGATGAGAATCGGGCAATTGTGCGTAAAGGACTTGAGGTTATGAGGTCGACTGCGAATATTGGCTTGCGGGCGTTGGCGGAGGTTTCACAGTTAAAGCTGGAAAGTATTAACAGCACACATCTGGGCTATGCTCTTGGACCACGGCTAAATGCAGCTGGGCGACTAGATAGTGCTCTTGATGCACTTCGTTTGCTTACGACGTCGTCTGCTAAGCAGGCGGAATCATTGGCCACAAAGTTGCAACAGCTCAATTTACAGCGCCAAGATATGACCGCTAGACTGATTGCAGACGCAGAGGCTCAACTTCTAGAGAAGGACATACCACAAATTATATTGATATGGGGCGAAGAATGGTCTGAAGGGTTGCTGGGGATTGTGGCGGGTAGGTTAGCTGAGAAATACTATCGTCCTGTCTTGGTTGGCTCAATTAATGGTGCTCTCGTAAAGGGCTCGGGACGTAGCCCTTTAGACTTCCATCTGGCACAGGCTTTGTCACAGGTGGCCCATCTGCTGACAAGATATGGCGGGCATGCTCAAGCAGCTGGATTTACTTTGCCTTCCGAATCAATTCCGGTTTTTACTGATCAGATGGAAAGTTTAGCAGCGGAGTTAATTACTGCCGATAAATTGGAACGTGAATTACAGGTTGATGTGTTGCTTGATGATATAGAGATCCCAGCTGCAGATGTTGCTGCTCTGGATTTGCTAGAGCCATATGGATTTGGGAATGCCAAGCCCGTTTTTGCGATCCAAGATGCTCAGATAACAAATCTGCGCAGGTTGGGAAAAGAGAGACAGCATATTAAGCTTTCTTTGCAAAAAAGAGGAGGAGGGCAGATATCTGCAATTTATTTCTCTGCACCAGATCAGATTCAGCAACTGGAAGTGGGTCAAATGATAGACGTAGCAGGCAACTTGGCAGTTAATAGTTGGAATGGAGTTGAAACTGTTGAGATGCAGCTGCAGTCTGTGCTTATTCCCGGCTAGCAGGTGCCCATTTTTCCTCAAGATGCTTTTGAACCATATTTGCTTCTCTGGCTGCCACGAATAGCCAGTCGGAGAGCCGATTCAGGTAACTGAGCCCAGAGTGCAGAATTTTCTTTCTTGCTGGTGTGTGAGACATGTTGACATAGGAGACCATGTCTCTTTCCACCCTTCTGCAAACTGCCCTACAATAGTGCAGGCTTGATCCTAGTTTGGCTCCTCCTGGAAGAATAAAATTCTGTAAAGCAGGTAGGGCGGAATTGGTTTCATCTATCCAGGCCTCTAACTGCAACGTTGCTGCAGCAAATGTTTTTGCTTGTGGGGAATTACGCAAGGTCATGTCGGCGGTCGCTGCTCCTAGACTGAATAATAGCTTTTGAGTATTTGAGAGCCTTGACTGCAACATTTTCAGCTTCACATATTTTTGTGTAATGTGGGATATAGCAATCCCCAAAGTGCTGTTCAGCTCATCGAGACCTCCTAGCAGCCAGAATAAAGAATCATCTTTTTGCATTCTTCCCCCGATGTAACTAGTTTCGCCAGAATCTCCGGTACGAGTATAAATTGACATTGTTGTAATTATATAGTGTGCCGACTATAATGGTAAATATGGAACTGCTCTTTCGGCGTGTAGCTATAATCACAACAGTGGTAGTATCATCTTTGTTTTTGCTGGTATCGCCTGTTGCTGCAGACTCTGCTACAAAAATTAATTTAGGATTCGAATGTGTCCCAGAAGAAATTGCGATCGCTATAAACGAAGATGGTTGTAGACATTACTGCTCTGGAATAATCGCAAATTCTAGCGCAGGAGGGGCTGAATTTTTGGGCTTGGAAACTAGTGGGATCGGAGACTTGGTATCATACCGATGTGCGATAGAATCTGGTGATGTGGCCGGACTTTATGGAGGTGATAGTCAGCCTGGACTGGGGGCGATGATTTTCAATCTCAACTCATTGATGGTGGAACAGCGGACAGCGAGTGGGGTTGTATTTGCTCTTGACCATTTGGAGCGGTTGGTTGTACCAGAAGCTGTATACGCTCAAGAAGAGCCTCTGCCATATTTCCCAGGGACTGGGTTTACCCTGCTTCAGCCTATTCAATCTTTTTGGGGGTGGGCAGTTACTGTGTCACTGAGCTTTATGGTGATAGTGATTTTGGTAGTAGCTTTTGCGCTCATGTTCCGAGCAAAGCTGGATGGTAAGCAGGTGGTACAGCTGCAAAGTGCAATACCTGGGATTGTGATGGCGATGGTGCTGATACCTCTCAGCTATCCTATCTCTGGGCTTTTCATTGATGCAATTACACTGGGCACCAATGTTGTTCATGGACTCATGTTTTCGCCAGGAGGACCAGGTAGAACTGTTTATGAAAATGGTGCTGAAAAACTTGGTCTGGAGAACCCATTCAATAGCGATGTAAATAATGGACGCGGTTTATATGCCGATGATGTGCGGGTGAGCGTTTTCCGGGTGCGAGAGTTCTTAAGCGTTTCGGGCTTGGGTGATTATGTGGGCAACTTAATTTGTCCAGAAGGCCCTGACCCAAATGCAGATTGCGGAAGGAGGGAAGGTCTTCACCTTCTGGCAGGAATTGATGCCCTCTTGAAGCAGGTAAATGGCACCCCCGATGGTGGGATTAATCTAGTCATCGGGAATATAGTTGTCATGTTGCTATCACTGCTGATGATTTGGGTGAGCATAAAAATCGCCTGGAAGTTGTTGCAGAAGTTGTTGTTACTCATTGTGCTACCGATTATGTCTCCGTTTGTGTTTGCTACTTTGGCTATTCCAGGCGTGGGTACTGGCAATGTAGTGAATTATCTCAAGCAGCTAGGAAGTGCTACATTGGCGTTTATTGTTACCTATACAGCATTTCTGTTTGCAATTGTTTTTACAAATGCGGCATTCTTTGAAAATATTCCCGGAATTGGCACGATTAAGGATTATTCACCACCGTTACTTGGATTCATTCCTGTAATAAACGTTAATATCGCACAGACTGCTCAGGGAATTGCATCTGCTGCTACCAGTTCAAACATTAGTACATTGCTGTTTACTGTAATCGGGCTAGGGATATACCTATCAACTCCCAAATTTATTGATCAGATTGACGAGCAACTGAAACTTGAGAAATCATTAATTCCAAAAGCGTTGAAGCCTTTCGTTGATGACATTCAGGATTCTGCCAGCTGGGCATATCGCAAGGCACCAGCCACATTGGGAAGTGCTGTAAGAAGAGCGGGAGCGGGGGCAGCCTGGGCCGGCGGCAAGTATGGCGCGTACAAATCAGATCCCTACGGCGACAGTAGAGCTGAACTTTCTGTCAAGGAAGTACGTACGAGAATTGCTACTGCCAGAAATGTTTTAGATGATAAAAATGCTAGCTTTGTTAGAAAAGTGCAGGCTAGGGGGCAGATTGCCTTAGCTAGGAGTGTGGGTACAGCCCGCACAAATTTGTTGGGGGAGTCTGTTTATGCTGCTGGTGAGGAGTCTGTTGACTATACTGTCAAACTTGAGATCTCCAGTATTCCCTATGGGACAGAGCTAACAAAGACAACCTATGACTCTTATGCAGCATCACCGCAGAACGGTATCTTGACTATTGAGGTGCCAGAAAAGGCCTCGCCACCTCAAGGAAAGATTATTTTTAACAAAAAGAAGCGGGGTTCTTCTGGCGACAATGTGATAGCAAAGTTGAGTCTGAACAATACTACTACATATGCAGAAGTAGAGATTACAAAGGATGCGTGGCTACAGCCGTACAAGGGTGGAAGTGGTGAGGCGGTTGAAGTGACAAACTCAAAATTCTTCTTGGGTGGCAACAGGAGGGTTATCATTGGATGTCAATTAAGATTAAAATCAATCTCAAATCCGGTAGGTGGCTGGAGCACAAGAAGTGGGGATAAAGGCTTGCCGATAGAAATAATTATTGGGGGCAAAAAGAAGCGTGTTGACTATGAGTTCCGTGTCTCTGGCTAGTTTTTATTTGACTCACAATGGCTAGTATTTGGCAAGAGAGACTAGGATCTATCGTAAGTTCTGCTTCAAACAGAGTTGGAGTGGGGGCTACTCGTGTAGCTCGAAGCACAGGCAGAGGAATTTGGGGATCTATGAAAGGGATCCTCGGAGGTGGGGGCGGTAATAGATACGGAGCAAATGCTGAGAGTGCAGTCGAGGGCAGTGCTTCCCGCAAAGTTGCGGGGCGTGTGGGAAAGGTACTGGCAAAGCAGGCGTTAAAAACGGGTATCAAGGTTCTAGTGCCCATACTTCTTAACCCCATAGTTATCATTCTGATCCTAGTATGCAGTATGTTTTTTTTGGCGGAAGCGTTGTCAACCCTTTCAAATCCTGTTACAGCAGCACAGTTGGCTGTTAAATGTGCTATAGAGGGTAGAGAATTGCGAGAATGTATTTCTTCTTCTGCGTTGGAAGCAGCTGCAAACCGAGCTGGGCGCTCAATAGAGGAGTAATACGATGGATGTCTTACTAAAAAAATACAGTGGTGAATCGTTGAGATATCAATCCTGTAATGTCTTTTATCTCATGAAGAATTTGAATTTTTATCCTGTTTTTTGAGCATAACCGTATCTACCAAATTGTGGGAAGCTAGTTTGGACAGGCACGGTCTGCCTCTGCTCAACTTCTGGCGACGGAGCAGAGGTTGCCGTATTTGTGAGTTTCGGATAGAACTCTTGGTTAGGAATAGCCGTTTTTGCCTTAATAATTTGAGGTTGGCGCTTACTCTGCTTGCGTATTATAGCAAGTAAGACCCAGGGTACGGCGAATAGCAAGAGTAAAGCGCAAAGCAAAAGCAATGGCAGAAAATCTGCAAGGTTGATTGGGGTTGCTGCTGCATTTTCCTCATGATATACAGAAAAAAGCCCTGAAATTGCTCTAGCAGCTAATTGGTTGTCAATCACCAGGTCAAGCTGTAGGTAATATTGGCCACTTTGAATATCCGATGTGTCCCATCTGTATCCTGTAGCTATCGCTGGCAGCTCAGTAATATGCTTCCAGTTAATTCTATCTGTAGAATATGATAACCGCAAAGCTGCTACTCGCGACGGTTGATTTAAGTACCAGCTGACGTTGGCTATATTGGAAACGGTGGCAGATGTTTGAGGAGAATCAATGTATATCTCAATCAGGTTGTCTGCGTATACTGTGTTTTTGGCAACTAGAAAAAGACTAGCACCAGATAAGAATAGTATTACCAGTGTGCGAGCGAGATACATAGTTGAATCATAACATGCGCAGGCAGAAGTAACCTATAGGTTACTTCCGCCTTACTGGTTTAAAGCTTTATGCAATATGGAGCTACAAATTGCCTTTATTATTCACGATATCTTGAATTTCTGTCTGAGCATTGGAAAGCTTTGATTGTGTGGGCGAACTCTCGTCTAAAAGTTTTATCAACTCCGATCTTGCTGCAAGACCGTCCACCATGTACCAAGACATAGCTGTGGGCAGTGCAGAATTAAATACTCGTAAATATTTGTCTGCCTGTAGCTCTTGCTGCATATCTTGCCTAGGGTAAAGAATCCCAAAAAATTTTCGCTCGGCTTTGAGGTTATCATTTATTTTCTTGAGCTGCTCAGGCTGAGTAATCCAGACCAAGAATTCCCAGGCCTCCTGTGGGTGATTACTTTGAGCTGATACCATGTTCCCCCAGTATGTAGCCCAGTTAATTATAGCTGGTGACTGCCCTTGCAACTGTGGAACAGATGTCACCCCGATATCCAAACCCAGATTATATTTATCGTTGAAATAGAGCACATCGTAGTATCTCCAGGATGGAGCAATCATCATTGCTAGATTACCCTGGGTAAAAGCTAGTGCTTCGTCTGCAAAAGTATTATCCCAACTGCCGGAGTTCCCCAAGAAGCTTTTATAAAAATTCAGAGCTTGCAGGGCATCTGTATCCAAAGCGAATGCAGGATTCCCATTCCTATCGCTGAGCGCAACTCCGTTTTGTAGCAAGAGCAAGCTGAATATTTCGCTTCCAAAACCCACATTACTTCCCATGCCAGCAGCAAATCCAGACGTAGTTATCTGGCTGCCCGATCTCTGGGTGAGTGCTAGGGCTTGTTGCTTGAAATCATTCCAGTCACTTGCAGGAACTTGCAATTGTTCATTTGTCAGAATCTTACGGTTATAGATAACAGCCAAAGTGTCCATCCACAAAGGTAATCCTAGCACCGAATCATTGGATACAAAATCTGTGCTCACTGCAGGGTAAAACACGGTGGCTACAGTGTCTTTGTCTATAACTGAAGAAGGAGCTGGATAAACATATTCCTCGTAGTTTCCAGTCCAGGTGTTACCTACCATGAAAATATCCGGTATGGCTGCTGCATTCTCTTCTCGCAATACTCTGTCAATCTCATCTTGGTATGCTTTGGAAATAATTGTCGATTTGCCATCTCTCCAAGCATTGGCGTACTCTATGGTGATGTTTGGATGCAGATTGTGGTACTCATCTAGGATAGGTTGTAGTATATCTGGATCTAGAAAAACACCACGCCACTGGAGCGTAACAGGTTCGCTTTGCTGATCTTCTGGAGCTGGCTGAGATGTGCAGCCACTAAGCACGAATAATG
>CAZGHV010000017.1:0-11663 GCA_964525705.1 uncultured Candidatus Saccharibacteria bacterium
GTGACACGAAGTGGAAATTTAGCTCCCAAGGACCTATTTTAGGAACCGCTGCCTATGCAGAAGGAAAAGTATTATTCGGATCTATGGATGGCTCCGTATACGCACTAAATTCTCAGTCAGGTTCGCTTTTATGGAAGTACACCACTGGTGCTGGGATTAATTCTGCCATGGTCATTTCTCAACAAACAGCATATGTAGGTTCTCGTGACGGCAAGTTATACGCAGTCGATCTTAATTCTGGCGCACTTAAATGGTCATACACCACCAGAGTGCATCCACAAAATGCAAATTCGCCCTTCAATAAGGCTCCTATCGTTGCCCCTCCGGCAATAAGTGAAGATGGCAGCACAGTGCTATTTGGAGCGGAGAACATGTTTTTCTATGGAATTAATGCTACTACAGGTAATGAAAAGTGGTCTCCAGTAAAAATGGTAGGGCAAAGTTTTCTTTACAGTTGGCCAGTAGTAAAAGGAAATTTGGTAATTGTGCGTACCATGTCCTCCCTAGAAGGTGCTGAATTTACCATGGAAGAAGTATTGGACTCGCTACCTACCAACCCAACCATCGAGCAAGAACGAGACGCTATACTTAGCTGGTTGGCACAAAATCCGCACCAAAAATCGATGTACGTGTTAGATGTTTCCACAGGCAAAGAGCCCTTCCAAGTTGCCATGGGACGCGTGACTGGTAACAATTTGGTTGCATTCCCTCCGGTTGTAGATAAACAAGGTCGAATCCTTACTTATTGGAGATCAAAAGTACCCACATTTGTGGATGACACCACAACGTGCTTCGGGACAAATTACTGTCCAGACATATCCGCAATGGATTTAAGTAGTGGGGATCGGATTAAAATCGGTCCAGAGGCAAACCCATACACCTTGAGACCAGAGCTAGACAATGGATTTGCACTTTCCACGGGAGGAGACTATTTGTATATGTTTAATGCATATCGTGGATTCCGTAGCGTGAATCTCACAAACGGCAAGCACACGTTTGTTACCGCTCGGAACAGCGAATATAGAGACTGGGGATGTCAAATTGTCTATTGGGGTACTCCTACACCCCCAGGCACAGGAGATGTAGGACCATTTATTCCAAAAATATACTCCAGCAGTATAGGTTTTCATGCTCCAGCTATCGCTTCCACAAACGGACAGAATATTATTTATTTAAATGAGGCTAATGCGGGCTTTATTGTGGCAATTGATAAAAAATAGGAATCAAGTACTTATGTACTCGATATTTTTCTTTATTCTTGTGGGGTGTTTGCCGCTATCTCAAAGAGCCAGTGCTCAAAGTGGTACCGAGAAATATGTTTGGTACTATTTGAACCCCATAAATGTACCCGACAGCAGTTCAACCCAGACCCTAAGTGAAAGGGCAAGCACAGAAGTGAAAAAAGTAATTTCTGCAGGGCACTTAGCACCTTTCAGGACTCTTTATGGAGAAATTGATGACCATTTCTTCTGGTATCATAACTATGACGTGGTCTACACTTTAAGTTTAGTCGCCCCATTTCTGGACGATGCTACCAAATCTCAAGCTCAAGCTTACCTTAAAAGCGAAATGCAATCTTATCCTATTTGGAGCGGAACCTGGCTCAATCCCCAACAAGGAACAAAAAGAGAGCCGGATGAGCTTTCCTCCAGCGAGAGAGGAACATTTGACTCTAGATATAACAATCGCCCGAAGCTTTTTGCCATGTATGCTCTGTGGACTTATGCACAGAACTTTGATGACTGGGCATACATAGAGTCCAACTGGAACAGCATCAAGTCTTTTTATAGCACATACCGCAATGAAGTATCCAAATACTACTCAAGCATAGCCGGAGCTATCGGCATGGCAAGACTAGCGTACCAAAAGCCAACAAGAGATACCGCCTCCGTCACACAAGCCCTGGGTGATGTAAGCTCTGGTCTCTCCGCCGGAAATAACTTTGAGCAATTTGGCAAGAACGCAGAAGCAGCATACCAAGCCGGTTCTGGCGGCTGGGATAACTGGCATAGAGAAGAAATGTACTTAGGATTTCAATTCCTAGACATCACTCCAGAAATCGGGAGATATATTTACGATAATGCTAGTCTCAAGTCAGCAGTACTCGGCTCGGCTACAAACTATTCGATCTATTCGTTATACAGAGGTGAATCGTTCTCACCACTTTGGTATATGGCGCAAGCACCGCAATGGTCAAGATATTATGGGGAAGGTAGCGGAGAACCTCCAGATACCAAGGCAATGATATTTCCGCTTAAAGCTTGGGTGCAAAAAGAAAGTGGGGAGCAGCTGCGTCAGTATGTGGATGTGGGAGATGCTTTGGTGGGCGACTTCTACTACATGCAAAACACTGCTCGCACAATTGCCGCCTTTGGGCAAGAATGCTGGGAGAACTTACAAACAAGTACTGTGGAATGCCCGGCTTCTTTTACTCCTATCTGTCCTACCGATATCAATCTGGATGGGATAACAAATCAAGCAGATTACGATATTCTACTCACCGATTTCTTTGCTTCACAGCTAACCAATCCGAGATCGGATATTAATAAAGATGACAGTGTAGATCTGATAGATTACGGTGAGCTTGTAGCAAAGTTCCTTCAAGCTTGTACTTAGAGGCTGTTAACACAATTACTGTACATATAAGATCCTACTTGATATAGCACAATGAACTGTGTAGTATAGGTTGTGATCAATTTAGCTTCAACAAACAAATTGCTCTTAACCAGAGTGGTGATCACCCTTGCTCTCATCACTGTAGGCTTAACTACCCTACAAGCATTACCCACAAGCTCTGTATTCGGCGAAATAAATCCTAGTGAGTGGGCCCAGGTTCAAAGAGATTCTACTAGAAGTGGTAGAGCAGATTATGACCTCATCCCCCCGTTTAATACCAAGTGGAGATGGACAAATGGCAGCCGTTGGGATGGAGAGGCATTGCCTGCAACCTTCAATTATGAAATACCTCATCTTTCTCAACCAATTGTGGGAGATGGCAAGGTATATATCGGTAGCTTCCAGAATGCTTTGTTTGCCGTAAAAGAGGTCGATGGTACTACAGCCTGGAGATTTGACACAGAAGGACCAGTGCTACATACAGCTGGATATGCAAACAAGTTGGTTTATGTGGGAGCAAGTGATGGATATTTTTATGCTGTGAATACTACAGATGGGAGTTTGGCATGGAAGTATGCGACCGGCAGCATTTACTCTGCACCGCTGGTCTTGAGCAATAAGGTATGCATTGGCTCAAAGACGAATTACTATTACTGCTTTAACCTCACAGATACGAATGGCGATAAACAGGGAGATTTAATTTTCAAATACGATGCACGTGCTCCAATTTATCATACAGCTGCCAGTAGTACAGATGGTAGCAAGATCTATTTTGGCTCTGAGGATATGACGCCCCATTGCATTGTGGGAAATACTGCAAACCCCGCAGGTGAGAAATGCAGTGGCTGGGATGCAGACCGGCTTCCTGGGCAGTCATTTTTGCACTACTGGCCAGTGGTAGTAGCAGATAAGGTCATATTTACTACCCTTCCCGATGAAGCTTCAAATCACATTTTTATGGATATAGATAGTTTGTTACGCTCTATTTCTGGCTCAGACTGGTCAACAGTTGAACCACAGCTAATCGCAAATTATATCGCCAAACCCTATGAGCAAACTCTGTTTGTGCTGAATGCCACTACTGGCAAGGAAGCATACATCACCGCCAGCTCGCATATTGCGTATCACAACGATGCCATGAATCCACCTACTATTGGTAACAATAATGAGATATTTACTATGTATCGCGGCAAAGTAACTGCCTTTGGGGCGTCATTTGGTACTGACTTTGCCCCAGATGTCGGTTTTATAAACCCCAGCACAGGGAAGATTACACCTATTGCCCCAGCCGGTAAATACTCCAGTAAGTTAAGCAATGATCTAGATGATAATTCTATATTTAGCTCTGGACCTCAAGTACTATACGGTGTTCACAACCGTCGCTGTGTGGTAGGAATTGATCGAAAAACTCAGACTGACTTTATAGCTGCTCAGATTAGTCGCGAGCTCTATAGCCATTGTGGTGTAGCACAAGCATACTTCTTTAATATTAATGGTGAACCGGCAGACACAGCAGGGTACCCAGATCCCAGAGGTTATGACAACAGAGGAGAAGGTTTGATGCCTGCCGTAATCGCAAACAATACTATGTATGTTGTATTCCGTGGAGGTTACTTGCTAGCTGTTACCGGTGCCCGTAGATGAAGATTGGTCTGAAAAGCAACCTGCCAACATTTCTGTTTCTAGTATTAATCTTTGCGGGAATACATTCACCAGTTGCAGCCCTCACCACTCAAGATGTAGATAAATACCTATGGCAAAAGCAGGTAGTTAAAAATATAGCCCCAACAGCAAACGATCTGCGGCAGGAACTTGCGAAAGAGATAACAAAGATGATCGCAGCTGGACACTTGGCACCATATCGCATGATTGCCACTGAGTCGGAAACTGGAAACGGGAACATTTACCTTTGGTACCATGCTGGAGAACCCATATATACTCTGGCTGAAGCTTACAAATATCTACCAGAAGGGGACTCTGCAACCAAGCAGTCGTTGCTCACGTACATGCGGCAAGAGCTCACAAACTACTCTCCTGTCAAAGCAACAATGGTTTATGATCGAGCACCTTGGCTGCCGCTTGATCAAGGAGCTCGCAGAGAATATTATCCCCTAGGTAGCCATATTCGTCTGCTTTATCATCAGAATAATCAGTGGCAACCTGCAGTGCAGACTTTTTATCATCTGTGGAATTATGTTGATGCAACTGGAGACACAGCCTATGTAACCGCAAACTGGAATACTATCCGCAGCCTATTTGACAAATTGAAAACTAGAAGTACAGTCGATTGGATGGACAAAGGGGGATGTGTAGCCAAGTATGGTGATGTGGCTGGATGTGTGGGAATGGCACGCTTGGCACAGATTGCTGCACAGAATGGTGTCCGAGATGATGCTACAAGTAGGGCTGCCGAAGGATTTACTGCTGGACAAGACTTTGATTTATTTATTCAAAATAGCAACAAAGAAAATAGGTACTTTGATCCTATAGGAGGAGATGATCTAGATCCCACAGCCAATGTAGTAAATTCCTATGTTTATCTCAATCTGTTCCCAGAAACAGCAAGGTTTATTCGGGACTACAACTTTTCAAAAGCAAGCAGTCATATAGAGAAAGAAGTGTTTAATATTCCTACCTGGAATCTGACCTATGGCCCTGCATTTGTGGGAGGAGAAACGAATTATACTACACCAATTACTGCCCACACTATATTTCAAGCTCACGCCATGGTGCTTCAAGAGGATGCGGAATTTCTCCGCAGCAAGATAGATGTGCCTATAGCCAAGGTAGGAGATCTCTACTACTTGCAGAGCTTAATAAGCGCAATCAAAGCCTATGGTCAGACCTGCTGGGTAGATGTACGTACCGGTGCTGAGACCTGTGAACCTCCTACAGGCGACACATGTCCTACAGACATCAATTTGGATAAGGTAACTAATCAAGCAGATTACGACATTTTGTTCTCAGATTTCTTTGCAACAACCCCTTCAAATCCCAGATCTGATATTGACTCAAATGATTTAGTTGATCTCGTAGACTTCTCATTACTAGCTGCCAATTTCATGAAAGTTTGCAAGTAATAGGAGTTATTCGCTACGGCATCCAAGCAGAATACACATCTCAACAATTTTATATGCCAAGAAGAAATGATTCTCTGCGCATAGCCATTTAAACTTATTGTGCAGATTATGTTAAGTGCACATCAAGATAAAAAGCCAGAAATAAGGGTCGTCTCCACAAATGAAGCAATTACGCTATTGGAGCAAGAGGCAAAAAGAAGTGCTAAGATTCTGGTTAAGCTCTCGGAATACACACTTGAATTGGTAAAGACAATCGCCAACTACCGTATGAAGTAACCGTGTTACGAACCAACAACAACGGAACTATCTTATACACTGAGTTTGATCCTCAGAAATCTGGGTCCTATGCTGATATGGGAATCACCGACCTCACAACTGTAACATTTGATCTGCACAATCATCCCAGTGGCGATGTCTATCCTTCCCTGTCAGACTTGCTCATATCCATAGTAAAAATGACCCATGTCATAGTTGGCCCAAAAAACCTTCTACTTTATAAACTAAACTCGTATGTTGATTGGGATATATTTTTTGACTACTTCAATCACAATGGTAGCTATGGTAGCAGAGAAGCCGAGCAAGCTGCTTATAGAGACTTCATCTCTAGATTCGGCAAAATGGATGTAGATGAGCAGCAAGCAAAAATTAAAGGTTTTTTGTCAAATAGTCCAGATTTGGTTTCAATGACTTTCATAGAGTGGGATGACCCAAAAGTCTGTGAAGCGCTGAATATCAAATTTTAGCTTTACTGTTTGCGTAGTTTGAATGCAGTGTCTGCAGTAAGGCTGGTAACCGTGAGGGTAACATTTCCATCTCCACCAGATGTTTTGTTCTCTGTTCTAGAAACATTGCCCGTAGAAGTATCGTACCAATCAATAATATAGGTAGTATTTGCAGATAGCTTTATCTGGAAAGAGTTTGTCACTGGAGAAATATTTACACCATCCATAACATTTTTCCAGGTATATGACTTGTTGTGTACCCAGCCGTATGCCTTACCAGCAGATAAATTTTTCTGACCAAATACATGGAGAGAAGAAGAAGCATTTGTAGCTGCCAAATCAGCGTATCCCCCTTTATTTATTTCCAGCGTGTCTACAAATTTAGCGAATGCCCTAGCTATTCCCACAGCATCTATGTACTTAAGATGATAGTCGTACCAATATCCCACATCATACATGCTACTGGGATGAAGCTGTGACCAGAGCAAGTTATGAAACCAAACGCCAGGATTTGACTTCTTGAGCAAATCTGAAAGTGAACCGTCTATGCCTGTCTCCCCCCGAATAACTGGCTTACCTACGTTATCGTTGAAAGCTACAGTTGCATCATCTAGATACCACTGAACCATATCTGTAGGTCCTCCGTAACGGTGAATATCTGCATAACTTATATTGGGGAAGTTTTCCTCATCTCCCCAGAAGGTAGGCTTCCATCCTCCCCAGAAAGAGGTAGTTGCCATGTGAGGATGTGCATCCAGCTCTTGTACCCACCGAGCAAATATCTGTGTGGTACGGGCATGTACTCCTGTGCCATCATCTGGTGGGCCTTCATTATTTAGCTCCCATGAAAAAACGGAAACAGAATATCCGTATCTAGCGACCAGATAACGCCACCACTGTTTAAGCTGCCAGGTAGATCTAGTGTTCTCCGGCTGATAATAGCCTTCTCCGTCCTGAACAAATGTGCCCCAAGTAGAAAGATGATTTGGCACCCAGTCATTTTTATCATGAACAACATATCGAGCGAAAATATCTTTGTCTGCATTTGTTTCTACCTCTGCATCTGTATACCCCATAGGCCTCTGCTCTACATATGTGTGATGGTCTGCTTTTGGGTTACGTATCATCTCTGCTCCCAGCGTCCCATTTGCATTCACCTGCCGGATAGACAACTCGTCTATAAATACACTTCCAGCTGTAACATTTTGTAGAAAAACACTCATATAGGCATCGTTCATCGTGGGATTCAGGTTTGCTGGGGTAGTATAGCGAACTACCATAGTGTGCCAATCCTTTGTCCCAGAAAGCAAAGGAATCCATGAGCTTTTTGCTTGCACATCGGAAGGTACCGGATCTCTACTTGACCAGAAACCATGAGTCTTAATTACCAGCCCAGAGCCCTGCGATCCAGTAACACCATCCAATTTAACCCGCAACTTAATCTGATAAGTAGTGCTTGGCTTATATCTTGGCCTGTATGCATCATCTGTCCAACCAAGCCAGTACCGGAATGCATCCGGAGCGGAAAGTACATACGATAGCTCACTACCAGTAAAATGCTCATTGTAACTCACCAGAGTTTCTGCACCCTCATTTCCCCAGTCCTCTGCCGAGTTCCACCATCTCGCCCAGCGACTTGTGTATGCGCCACGCCCTCCAAGCCAAGGTCTATCATTGTTCATAACACCACTCTGTGCAGTATCTATGAAAGTAGGTCCCACTGGGAAATGCAGATCACCATTTGAGTATTCAAAGTAGCGTGCATCTGCAGTACTCACATTAACAAAGCCACGCCTTACAGGAGAAGAAGCTGTGAAAGTGCCTACTACTTGGTTCACTGTCCCAGATGCATCCTGAGCAAATAAATTCACCTGGTGTATACCTTCTTGCTGCGGACTATAACGAATTTTCCAATTCGTGGTGGGCAATAACTCATAGTAAGCACTATTACCACTACCTACCTTCTGAGTATCTTGATTATAGAATGCTGGCTGCCTCACCACTTGACCTGTAGGCGTAGTGATTACAGCTTCTGCAGTTACGCCAGTACCTATTGGTGTACCTGGGGGAGGAGCTGGATCGTACATAAACATCGGATGAGCAGCTACTGTCTCCAGCTGAAACGTAACTTCGTATTTGTCATATACCCTCGGGGCAGCTGTATTGACGTGTACTTCAGATATTCTCGGAGCCGATACTGCACGTGTAACTACTATTCTATCCGTACCTGTGTTCCCCTGCGCATCCGTGGCTGTCACTACAATATGGTTATTCCCAGGCTTGAGAGGAACTGTCGCAGACCAGTTGACAGATTTGGTCTGAGTGATGCTTATGATTCCTGCCTCTCCGTTGCTCACATTGTCCCACACTACAGAAGTGATATTGCTTTGACCCTGAGCGTTACCAGCAAGGTCCATAGAACTAGCTCCAGTTTCGTAGGTCTCTGTGCTCACGGGAGATGTGATAGTCACTATAGGTGATACACTGTCAGTAACCTCGATATTTAGCCGTTCTGTTGTTTTTGCGCCGTCATTATCATGTGCTGTAAGTTCCACCACAAAACTACCTCTAGATGTATAAACATGCTGAGGGTTGAAATCTCTTGATTCCGTACCATCTCCAAAATTCCAAACCAGATGGTCTATAGCTCCATCTGGATCATTCGCATTCGCTTGGAAATTTACTGTGAAGGGCACGCTTCCAGTTACCTTGTCTGCTTGCGGGTTCAGCTCCGGGGGAGAATTCCCGATTTTCTCCTGCAAAGCCACATCATCGAAATATACCAAGGCATTCTGTCTCGGTCCATAAACACCTATACTCACCTGGACTTGATTCTTTGTAGGGGTAAATGCAATTGCCACTTTTACCCACTCACCAGGAGAATATTTTTTATGAAAGCCTGTTTCTTGGGCTATCAAAGTCCAGTCTGAATTGTGGATCTCAATTTTGCTATCACCCCAGCCGTCTCCACTCATTGCTTCCCAGCGAAACCAAGTGGAGAATATATACGGCTTCCCTGGCGTAACAGAAATCCACCCTTGGCGGGTGTATTGCTCAGAAATAAACTTCCCAGCATAGTTACCGGCATGCTTGACTTCAGTATTCACACTCCCTCCACCAGACCATGGTGGCATAGAGCCTTTTTCAAAATCACCATTCTGCAACAAATTTGGTCCCAGCTCCCCACTTGTGCAATCGTCTGATGACTGCAAATAATATGCCGATAAAACTCCATAGTCTCTTAAATCAACCAATCCATCACTGTCTATATCTGAACGAGTATTTGCCGGATCGGCGCTAAGGAAATCTGTGGTCAATATGCTTAAATCAACAGTATCTACCTGACCATCCGTATTAATATCAGCCTCACATACAGTTGCAGCAGAGACAGTTACCCGAGCCAGCCAAACACTAGCAGAAAAAACTACCACAAACACAACAGCATTGATCAAGCGCTTCTGTAGCACTGAGATACATAATATCCCAATGCAAAAACGAAATCAATCTACTTTTGTAGGTTCTTCATCTCCAGAGCGGGATAAAGGAAGACGAATTATAAATGTAGTACCACGCTTAGGCTGCGAGGTAACTTCCACACTACCAGAATGGTGATTCACAATATCACGTACTATTGCCAAGCCCAGACCTGAACCTCCCGTCAACCGGGAACGGGACTTATCCACACGATAAAATCTTTCAAATATTCGCTCTAAATGCTCCGCAGGAATACCGGAACCTTTGTCGACTACACAAATCTCAAGCAAACCATCAGATTTAGACAAAGTTATTCGAATTTCCTGCCCTCGCTTTGAATACTTAATTGCATTTTCGACTAAATTCATCAATGCTCTTTGCAGGAGTGGCTCACTGCCCACAACCCAAGCATTATCGATGCTGGAATCAAGATGTAACAATATGTCGTTCTCTGTTGCCATAAATTGCAACTGTTTCAGCGACTTCGCCGCTAATGTTTGCATATCCACCCGTAGGCTAGGAAACTCATTGCTATCAATGGCAGACAACAATAGTAAATCCTCAAGTAGCTTATCCATAAACTCTATTGCTTTTATTGCGTCATCAAGCTCGGTTATAGAGGCGCTTTGAGGTAACTGTAACCTCAATGAATCAAGATTTATCCTCATTGCGCTCATGGGAGTTTTTAGCTCATGTGCAGCGTTCTGAGTGAAACTAGATTGAGCAGCAAATACAGACTGCAACCTAGAGATCATAGAGTTGAAGTTTTTTATCAATCGCCCGACCTCGTCATTTGCTCCAGCCTCTGGGAGAGAGACAGAGAAATTTTTCCCGCTTACCTGCTTCATTGCTTGGTCAAGCTTGCGCAATGGTGAAAGCATTTGATCGGCAATCACATACCCACCTGCAAACGAAAGCAGCGATAATACAATAAAACTGACTAGAAGCATTTGCTGAACGCGATAAAGGTCTTGTAACCGAATTTCCTGAATGACTTCCCGCAAAGTCTTGTTTGCGTTACTCTGCACACCAGTGTTTCCATAGACTTCTATCTGGCTAAATAGACGCAGAGGAACAGACTCATTGATGGATCTCTGGAAATGATCTGTAACCACAAAGTTAACAATGAGCAGCATAAAAAACACTGCAATAATCAACAACATGGAATACCAGAGTGTAAGCCGGAATTTAAGTGTTGACGTCCATGGAGGTAGATGTATTTTCATGCTGGTTGAATTGTATATCCTTTTCCACGAAAAGTTTTTATGTAATTCCTCTTTTTGCCCAGCTTTTGCCTGAGAGTTTTTATGTGTGTGCGCACCGTATCACTAAATATATTCACTTCGCTATCCCACACGTGCTCCAAGATTTCTTCTGCGGAAACAAATCTACCTTGGTTACGAATAAGATAGGCTAGTAAAGCCGCCTCCTTGTTACTTAAGGTTACCTTTTTACCTTCCGCCAGATTAACCTGATTTATTTCGAGTAGAAGTTCCAGTTCCCCCACCTTATAGGTCAATGCTCCATTCAAACTCTTTCGCCGGATCACTGCCTCTATCCTTGCTAGCAGCTCAGATAATGCAAAAGGCTTTGGTACATAATCATCAGCACCCACTGCAAACCCAGCGAGTTTCTGTGACAATTGAGTTCTAGCTGTGAGCATAATGATCGGAGTATGATTATTGTTCTTTCGTAGATCTGCAGCGATCTGTATGCCATCTTTTCCTGGCAAGTTCAAATCCAGCAAGATGCAGTCATATTCATTTGTATT
>CAZGHV010000018.1:0-11453 GCA_964525705.1 uncultured Candidatus Saccharibacteria bacterium
GTTCCCCAGAGTCTCTGCGGCTGGGAGATTCTTGACTATAGCATTTCGACTCATAATTCTGCTCATACCTAGAGCCAGGGTGACGGTTAATGCTAAGAGCAGTCCTTCTGGGATGGTGCCGACTGCGATAGAAATCGCAAGCAAAACTATGTCTTTTGTGGCAAGCCCTTCTAGGATGCCTATTAAAGCAATGAGCAAGGTGACCAAAATTACTGCCAAAGTAATTACTTGGCTTATTCGTTTCAGTTTAACTTTGGTGGGCGTGGGTATGTTTATCTCTTGCTCTAGCGAAGATGCTATCTTGCCAAACTCTGTCCTGTAACCAGTCTTGCTCACCTCAAACTTCCCTAGTCCGCTAGTGACAACAGTCCCCATGAATACAGAGCTTTTGTTTTCTTTAGTTACAGGCTCGGCTTCCCCAGTGAGTAGTGATTCGTCGCATTGTAGTTCATGCGATTCTATCACCAATCCATCTGCGGGTATTCTGGTCCCAGCTTCGAGATTTACGACATCGTTTGGAACTATGTCGGTAACATTCACTCGTGTTAAGCTGTTATCTCTCCATACCTTTACCAGCTTCGGGACTCTTCTAGTGAGGGATTTGAGTGTTTCCTCTGCTCTGTTTTCTTGGGCAAACCCGACAAGAGCATTTATAATTACTACTAGCGAAATAAAGATCGTTTCTTTAATCTCTTGAAGTAGTAAAGATATGATGCCAGCAAAAGTTAGTAAATAAACTATGGGATTTTGCAGCTGCTTTACAATAAGCTTGGAGCGAGAAGCTTTTTGTGGCTGAGGAAGGCAATTGGGGCCAAAGATGCTTAGCTGCTTTTTGGCGGCGGAAGTAGAGAGTCCAATGTTCACATATCCAGGATAACGGATGTTGCTGTGGAGGTAAACATTTAAACAGTTATTCTCGGATTATGGTTCTCCTTCGGCTCCCTCTTTCAACATCGTGACCAAATGATTTGCACAGGCACGTAATAGTAATTGAATTGCACTATTGTGCTCAGCGTCAATTCTAATATTAATTTCACTTACAGTGTCACTGGTGATAATGCTACTCGGTAGCAAGATAATTCCAAGGTGTTCCCACTGGCAGGGGTCAACCAATATTTTTACTAGCCCTTCAATCAGTAGTTCTGCTTCCTCTTCGTCTGCTTCAACTAGCCAACCTCCAATCGCTTTGATTACATTTGCAATCAATGAATTGAACGTTTCTGTCTATTCAGCTGGAAGCCACTTAGGTGGTTGCAATAGGATGAGTAATGGAAGTCCTTTCGGTGCAGTATAGCGTTCGCTCGTATATAGCTGTTATTTAACAAGGCTGTTAGTATAGTACTTGACGTTGACATGGTCAAGTGACGTGAGGTTGGGATTTGATCTATGATTCTTCTACTGAGAGCAGCATATGTAGTAGAAAGTTGATGTAATCTTCGCTGCTGCTACGCTCCTTCTCCAGTATTTGCAAACTTAAAATGATAAGTAGAATAGGATTTGTTCCCGTAGATTGTGCCAGCTGAACCAGCTCGTCACGACTAGCGATAGGGCTTTATGCTTTTAGACCTATAGCTGTTGTAAAAGGCTGCCCTGTACTTAGTGGAAGACCGCGGATGATTATTTTCTCAAACTTTTGTAATTGGTCGGGTAGTATTGCTGGTTGCTGACTTTGTGTTTGTGATCTTAGGAATAGTAGAAACTTGGCAAATAGGGTTAATTGTGCTCGCAAATCTTGATGAGTGGCTAGCAAGGATATTTTGACGAAGTTATATATTCTCGTTAGCTGGCAGTTGCCGGAAGTATCTGGAAGCGCACTACCATCAAAGATATCTTCTAGTTCTTGAGTCATAGGCATGGGGTTTGAATATTAACGATGAAGATTCTAGCTTAAACTTTGTGAATTTGGTAGCCTGGTTCTGTAACTATAGCTAAAGTTGTCGTTCAATTTTCTGCAAAGACTATGATTGCACGCGAACTTTTTAATATACTGCTTGTTTTTTTGTACTTAATTACTCAGATCTCTTTCTCTGGAGCACTACAAGAAACTGCAGATTATAAATGCATACTTGAGGACAGTACAGAACCTGTTTCTACTTGCCCAGAAATTGCTTGAGCTTTAGATTGAATGCTTCGTATTGAGCTATCTTCACATTTTAACTATGATGTAGGGGGAGATGCATATTCGCATCTGTTTTGTTATAGGTTATATGGACCAAGCAAAAAAAAGCATTGAGCTTGTGCTTCTAGATGATAATTTTGTTGTGCGTTATGTGCTGCGCACTTTATTGCATAAGCTGTCTGGAGAAATAGGTTTGCGGCTGAACATCCATACCTCAGAGGATGGGGTGCAAGGATTGGGGTATATCTTTGCTGTGCGTCCTGATGTGGTAATTGTAGATACTACCCTACCTAAGTACAGTGGCAGAGAGCTATTGGAATTTTTGGCATCAAATGAGAGATACGCTTCTGGTCAGCATAGGGTTATTGTACTTCATGATGGTAGGTTGAAGCTCGAGTTGCCAGCAAAATACGTGGCTGTGGACAAGAGAAGCAAGTTTTTTTTGAAAATTCTATTTGGGGCTGTCCAAAATGCTCTGCAAGTGGAGGGCACTTTGCAGTCAAGATTTCTGGTTAAAGGCTGGTTGTGGCGGGTTGCCGGTCTGGTTTTGCGGATGGCAAATACAAGTGACCTGTTTTTGTATAAGTCATCGCAATCTTTACTATTTATCAAGCTGTGGTGGTGGATTATTGCTTCTTTATCTCAAATTGTACAGGGCATTATCCTTAGTATTATTCGTCTTACAAACAGAGATATCCCCGATACCAATGTGGACCAACGCAATCGTGATATTTGGCAATTTCGCACCCGCTATTATCCCACATTGGTGACTGTGGTGGCGGCAATATTTTTATTGCTTATCCAGTTCTTGGCTTATGTAATAGGAGGTGTGCTTATATTTGATTTGGCAGAAAAAAATGTGCCTGTGGATGCTGCGTTTGGAAACAATTATACGTATAGAAGGTCGGTAACAATTAATTATTCACAGGTGGTAGGAACTGCAAACCTCACAAATTTCCCGGTACTGATTTCTGGGACGTACAGTTATCTTGCCACGACTGCCAATGGAGGCAATGTTACCAATGCAAATGGCTATGACATTATATTTACATCTGATGCAGCAGGGAGTACCAAGCTTGACCATGAAATAGAAAAATATACGGCAAGCACAGGCGAGATTGTGATGTGGGTAGAAGTGCCGTCTGTGAGCTATACCACCAATACGACTATTTATATGTTTTATGGCAATAGCAGTATTTCTTCTACTCAGGAAAATGAGAATGGTGTGTGGGATAGCAATTTCCGCATGGTACATCACCTGGAGGAAGGAACAACTGGCAATACATCAATTATTGATTCGACTAGTAATGGGAATTCATCCGATGAAGTAGTGATTGATGGTACCGGCTCAAATGCCTCTGCCACAGGCAAGATCGGTAATGCTGTCCAGTTTGATGGTAGCAATGATCGGATTCGTGTAGATGATGAATCCAGTCTGGATATTGCAGGCTCTTTTACTATTAGTGCGTGGATAAACGCAGATAGCTTGCCAGCAAATTTACGTATCCGCAGTGTTGTAGCCAAGACAGGGAGTATTACATCGGACGCAGCAGGCACTCAGGCAAATTATGCACTTGCCCTCAATCAAGGGTTAAGCGGTAGTGGTCACTGGTGGATTTCGTCTTTTGAGAACACATCGCATACTGATTACGAAGTGACAAATTCTTTTACCTCTAGCACTGCGACCTGGTATCACATGGTAGCAGCATTTAATGACTCTGCAAATACTTACACGCTATATAGAAATGGCTCTCAGGTGAACCAGGATACAGAGACAGGCACACCTGCAGCAAACAATAAGAACCTCTACATAGCAGTAGACAACACCGCAGAATTATCTGCGTATTCTGAATATTTTGATGGGATCATTGATGAAGTAAGAATTTCAAATACGGAGCGTACGGCTGGCTGGGTGGGTACAGAGTACAACAACCAGAATACTCCTTCCAGTTTCTACAGTATAGGCACGGAAGAGATTCAAGTTGACGTGAATGTAGCGGCTCAAGGGACACAAGAAGCTAGTGTCTTGGTGGGTACAAATCGTTATGTGGGTGGTTCTTTTGCTATCTCTGCTGCCAATAACCGCACAGTTACCAGCATAACTATTCGTGAGAACGGCTCAATAGATGCGACAAATAATATTAAGTATATAGATATGCGTTACAGGATGGATACTACCGCACCATACGATTGTGCGGGTATGTCATTTTCTTCAGGTGATCCGTTATTTGGCTCTACTGATAATGATGGGTTTTCTGGGGCGGACGGAACGGCAACATTCAATGGCAGTGTGAATATATCTGCGACATCAACGATGTGTGTTTTTGTATCGTTTGATGTCCAGGCAACTACAACCGGTGACGAGGTGATTGAAATCCAGATAGATAACCCTTCTACAGATGTGGTAATTTCCAGCGGGACGATCGGACCGAATTCTACAGCAGCGATTCCTGGTTCGACAGTTGCCTTGCGATATAACTCTCTTGCTGCTGTAGGTACACAAGCAACAAATATGTATATGGGAACGAATGCTAATTATGTAGGTGCTTCGTATGCAATTATCTCAAATACCGGCACACGCTATATTCATGGGATTACAGTTACAGAAGAGGGAACAATAGATGCGGCGGCGGACATTACCAATGTGCGAATATATTATGAGAATGACACTACTGCACCATATGACTGTGCTAGTGAAAGCTATGCAGGTACGGAGTCATCGTATGGGGCAACAAGCAATACTTTCTCTGGTGCAAACGGTACTGCTACCTTTACCTCTAGCGTACTTCTTACCACGACCTCTTCTATGTGCTTTTATGTTGTCGTGAGTACTGATGGTACGATTGTCCCAGGTTCTACTCTGGAAATTGATATTCCAAACCCAGACACAGATATTGATCTCACGAGTGCCACGATTGGCCCAACTACTGGAGTGGCTCTGCCTGGTACAACCACACTTCAATCGTATTTCACAGTGGCAGCAGTTGGCACTCAGACGGTAACTGCTACTTCTCCAGTCTCAAATTTCTACATGGGTGGCGCAATTACAGTTTCATCAGAGTACAGTGGTGCAATTACCTACGAAGTGTCAAAAATAACATTGCGGGAGCAAGGTACCGTAGATGGGCAATCCAGTCTGGATAATATAAAAGTATATTATGAATTGGACTCTTCTGCACCGTATGATTGTGCTAGTGAGACTTATGCTGGTACGGAGACACAGTACGGAAGTACTGACACCGATGGCTTCTCTGCTGCTGATGGCATAGCTGAGTTTTATGGCGCAGTGACGATTACGAATACCAGCACTTTGTGTGCCTATGTGGTGCTCGATGTTGGTAGTGGTGCAGCAAATGGGGAAACAATTGAAATCGACACTGGTACGACATATTCAGACGTGAGAGTGGGAGACTTAATGGCTAGCATTTATTATACCCAGCCGGTTACAGCAGTTGTCATAGCTGGTACTACCACAATTTCAGCAGCTACTACTGTTACTGTATCTGCATATGGTTCTCAAACAGCAAACATTTCTGCGAATACGACCGGGCAATACTATGGTGGAGCTTTTGTAATTACGTCTACGGGCAGTAGTTCTGTGACTTCTATCAAGGTGGCAGAACAGGGGACAATAGATGCCGATGTAAATATCTATAATCTAAGACTGTACTATGACTTGGATACTACTGCACCCTATGACTGTGCGGGAGAGTCCTATGGGTCGGAGTCAATATATGGAAGTACTACAGTTACCAAGGGGTTCGATGCTGTAAACGGGAGTGCAACAGTAAGTGGCTCGGTGACAGTTAATGCAACACAGACTATGTGTGTATATGTGGTCTCTAGTTTTCGTATTTTTGCCGCAAACGGAGAAACTGTGGAAGTGCAAATCACAAATCCTTCTACCGATGTAACTGTTTAATCGGGGACAGTATCGACTACCAGAAACATTGCTATTTCGGGTACGACAACTATCCAAAATTCATCCACAGTAGTAAATCTGCAGGTGGGGGCTACTGCAGACAATGGTTATGATTATGCCTCCGGAACCGATCTATATACTACAAATCCGCTTAAGCTCGGAGGTAAACTTTCAACAGGCTCATTGATAACTGCAGGCTTACGCTTTCTCAATGTAAATGTGCCACGAGCAGCATACATTGATTCTGCTATGTTGGATTTCAATGAAAGCTATGGAGGTAGTTATAACACAGATGTAAAAAGTAAGATTTATGCTCAGGCCAGTGACAGTAGTGATGCCTTCAGTTCTCCTAGCAGCTTGCCTAGGCATAAAAGTGTAACTTCAAACTCTGTTGACTGGGACAGTAATGGAGCATTGGTGGCTACAGGAGAGTGGTATATGGATAGCCAGTCTGCGCCTCCTCCGGAGATAGCAACGGTAATAAAAGAGGTAATTGATAGAACAGGTTGGAGTTCTGGAAATAATCTATCTGTGATTATTAAGGACGATGGATCGACAAATGATTGGTGGATGGAGCCTCGCGCATATGCATATGGAGCAAGCTATGCCCCCAAATTACGTATTGCATATCGTACTACCTCAGTAACTGTAAGTGCCAGTGGTAGCCAGGCATCAACTGTAGACGCAGGTGACACGAATCAATATTTGGGAGGAACTTTTGTGATACATCCGGCTACGGTGCCAGCTACCATCACTGGTATTACTATCTCGGAGCAGGGTACTGTAGATGCTCAAAATGGGCTTGATAATATTAAACTTTTTTATGAACTAGATTCATCTGCTCCCTATGATTGCGCAAGCGAAACATATGTAGGTACAGAGTCTCAGTTTGGAAGCACTGATACAGACGGGTTTTCTAGCAGTAATGGTACATCTTCTTTCACTGGGAATTTGGCTGTTACTACTACCCAAGCAATGTGTGCTTATGTGGTGCTTGATGTTGCAAGTGGGGCTGGTAACGGTAATACGATTGAGATACAAGTCACCGATCCATCCACTCAGGTAACTGTAGCATCCGGCTCTGTGTCACCAGCTACTGTTGTTGCTTTGAGCGGTACAACAACAATTGCTGGCAACGTATCCCCTACTCTGTCAAATGTTTCACTTAATGGGGGGACTGATATATCTTTGATCGAGAGCTCAACCGTCTCTGTGAGCATAACTGGAACTGTTACCGATGAAAATGGGTGGGGGGATATTTCAGCTGCCACTGGCACTATTTATCGATCTGGTGTAGCAGGGGGAAGCGCGTGTAATCCAGATAATAATAACTGTTATGTTGTTGCTACTTGTCAGTTGTCTGGTTGTAGTGGAAATAGCTGCACAGCTACCTGTACAGCATCTATGCAGTTTCACTCAGATCCTACGGATGAAGATAGCCCATATTCCGGGCAATATTGGCTGGGTTGGATACAGGCTACAGACAGCCAGTCTGCAACAGGTAGTGGTACTAGCCCTACCGACCTTACGGATGTAGGCACATTGCTGGCATTAAATGCGGAATCAAATATTGATTATGCCCAACTTCTGGCGGGCGAGGACTCTGGAGCAGATAATGAGTATACGGTTGTGTACAATACAGGCAATGCAGTAATAGACTTCGAAATCGCTGGTGAAAATCTATGTGCCGATCCTCCTACTTGCTCACAGATAATAACGGTAAATAATCAGCAGTATGGACTAGGCTCTTTCACTTTTGGTAATGGAAGTACGCTCACCCTTTCACCAAATCAGGTGAATGTAAGTTTGGCAAAGCCTACAGACTCTCCTTCGAATTCCAGTGCTACGATATTTTGGGGTATAGGGATCCCTTTGCAGACATCTGCAGGCGAGTACTCTGGTAGCAACAGTATTGTCGCAATTCTGGATTAGTAGTAAATTATCTTTAAACAGATGTCCAGATATGTAATAATGTACCTGATATGCTGAATTCTATTGTAAATCGACAAAAAACACTTGCTCTTAAAGGCTTTTTGTTTTTCACACTGGTCGTTCTTTTTGCAATAGTTTTTTCTGTTGGTAGATTTATTGTGTTTGCAGACGACGTAACAACAAGTGTAACTGTGGGAAATTCGGCACCGACTATTACTGTCGCCCCGGCAGAAAATTCTGCCAGTGATGCAACTACTCCCACAAATGTAGGGTCTCAAATTTCTTTTACCGCAACTGCTACAGATGCCAACTCTGAGAACTACTATTTGGCTATTTGCAAAACAAACCAAGTTACTGCTGTAAATGGCTCTGCTCCTACATGTAACGGAGGTAATTGGTGCATAAGTAGCTCTACTGCTTCTGGTTCACAGGCCAGCTGTAACTATTCCGCAATTCAAGGAGATGTTGAGAGCAATGATTGGTACGCTTTTGTTTGTGATGGCAACTCCTCTTCTGCTAGCTGTTCAGCTTCAAGCCAGGGAAGTGGTTCATCTGGGTCTCCATTTAAGGTGAATCATGCTCCAGCTTTTGATACTGTTAGTAATGATGGACCCAAGAACCCGGGAGAGACAGTGACTTGGAGTACAAGTGCTGTTACGGATGACCCAGACACAGATACCGTTGCAGACACTGTGAAGTTGGTGGTATGTAAGACTGCGGGAATAAGTTCTGGTGATTGCGATGGTGGGGCTAGTGACCGTTGGTGTCAAAGCACTTCAGTAGCAAGTAACCCTAGCTGTGGTTACTCAATTCCTACACCTACTGCAGATGACCCCTATACTGCCTATGTTTATGTGGTGGATAACCATGACTTTGCTTCTGCTGGTGCTGCGCATGGAACAACGAGTAATTACACAGTTAACAACGTGGCGCCTGTAGTTTCTACAGTGACAATCAATGGTGGGTTAGCGATAGATCTTACAGAAGGTACTACTTCAGAAATAACATTGAAAGCTTCCGTGACCGACAATAATAGCTGTCAAGATGTTTCTGCTGTGCTAGGCTATTTGTATCGTTCGGGTATTGCTTACTCCAGTTGCAATGATTCTGGCGATAGCAATGCAAACTATTGTTATGCAGATATTTCTTGCTCTGTGGCTAGCTCAGACACCTGTGACGGTTCAAGCGATGCCACAGCCGATTATGAGTGCGATGTGAATGTCCAGTACCATGCAGATCCTACTGTGGCAGACACACAATTCCCATCTGATACTTGGAAAGACACAATTAAAGCTACAGACGATGATGCTGCTGCCGATGATACAGAGGTTTCCTCTGGTGTGGAATTGAATACGCTCATAGGGTATGACGTCACCTCCTCAATCGCCTATGGGAGTTTGGCAGTGGGAGCAAAAAATGATCCTCTAGATAAGACAACGACAGTCACAAATCGGGGAAATGTGGGTTTGGACCAAGAACTGAGAGGAACAAATATGAGTGATGGTGGAGTTAACTCTATTGCTGTGACGTATCAAAGATATGCTTTGGCGGCACTCACGCCATATGCCTCTGGGACTCAGCTGACTCTCACGGATGTCTTATCCCAGCTTGATGTATCGAAAACTACTGTCACGGCTTCTCCGCAGACGAAAAATACATGGTGGGGGCTTGAGATACCTGCAGGCACAGTATCTGGGACGTATACTGGGACGAATACAATTACTGCACTGGCCAGTGATTATTTGGAGTGGTAATAATAAAAGTTAAGTTTTTGTTGTAAATGAAATTTGATTATTTGTGCAAGGTTTAATACCTCGCAAATATCCTTGCGGAGTTTATTGTAAAAATATTTATTGCTAAATCATGAAGAAAATACTCTTGTTTTCTTTGCTGGGATTGTTACTAGGAAATCTTTTCCCGCTTGTGGTAGAAGCAGGTTTGGGAGTATCACCTGCTACTATTCGTAACGAACGTATGAAGCCCGGTAGTGTTTACCGCCAGCAAATAATTATTTCGCAGGCTGAGCCAGATGAAGACCTCCAAGTAACAATCGAGAAAGATGCGCCGGGAATTAATGACTGGGTGAGCTTCGAGTTGGGAGAAATGTTTACAATTCCAAAAGGTACGAATAAATTCACCTTTGATGCCATAGTTACGGTGCCCGCAAATGCAGATATGCGTACATATGAGGGGGTTATCAGGATCAAAGCTGTTTCTGCTGATGCGGGAAGTACGGGAGGGGGTGTTTCGGTTATAAAAGGTGCCCGTCTTGATCTTGAGATTGTAGTTTCAGATCGTGATGTGAGTGAGTTGCTGGTGAGAGCGGTAGATATTTCAGATGTGGTTTCTGGTGAAGCGCTATTGATATCGCTCAAAGTAGAGAATCTGGGTAATGTATCTAGTGTGCCTACTTTGCTTACCCTAGACATCACGGACCTTAATGATAATTTATTACAATCACTGCGCACTACAGAATTCTCATCAGCAATACAGCCGGGCGAGCTTCAAGATATTACTACCTCTATAGAGCATAATTTGCCAAGTGGCGAATATTTCTCGTTGGTGAAAGTGTATTTGGACGACTTGCTTTTGCGTGAAGAAAGAATCCCATTCCGGGTGGAGTCGTTAATTACACAGCCTGTGTCTGATGAGCTGCCAGGTGAGCTGAGTTCTCAAACTGTGAGAGTAATTGTCTCCATCTTTCTGCTGATCATCTGGTTAATAGTTATTCTCTTGGTATTGAGGATGGTAATCAGATCAAGAAGAAAATCATTGTCTAGAAAACAATTGTATATTCTGGTAGTATTGGCAGGTTTAGTCGGACTACTTGTAGCTGGTATTACTATTGCTTTAGTCTGGACAGAAAGTAGCCCCAGTCCTGCAGTAGAAGGAATTTATACTGCAGAAACTTCTGCACAAGTATTGGAGCAAGAGTTTCCTTCTCTTCCTACTGTTTTTGAGGTAGGCAAATCTGGTTACAGTGTGTATGCAGAGCCTAGCTTCAGTTCCCCGATTATTTATACAGCGGGTGAAGGAGACAGTTTTGATGTCCGCAATGAGGTCCCTGGCTGGTATATGATTTGGCTCCCAGATGGTAGTACAGGTTGGCTACCGGAACTAAGCGTCAAACAGAGAGAAGCAAAAATTCTTTAAAGTTAGCTTTGTGATTCTGAGTCTGCTTCAGTCTGGTTCAACTTCTTGTTTAGCTCATATAGAGAAACTATAAACAAAGATTCACTCCATCCTAGGGGCGTATTTTCGTTATACTCCACCGAATTTGAGAAATATAACTCTGGCATTCCTTGAGGTGTGTCCATTGCGATGAGTCTATCTACAAACTGTTTGGCTTTTTTGAAATCCCCCATTTGTTCATAGATGATTGCTAACCACGCCAATCCAAATGTCCACTCCGCCTCCTCGCTGGAACTGTCATTGTTTTTGTTGTAATAGCGATCCCCTTTGTAGCGAATAACTCCATGT